>JBEPYG010000136.1:6418-10689 GCA_041641515.1 Roseiflexus sp. | reverse complement strand
ATCTCACGATGCTTTCCCTTGCTTTGCCAGTTCGCGCGTGGCGAGTCGCTTGAGGTATGCGAGCAGATAACTGATGCCGTTCAGACGTTGCGGCGACAGCACCTGCTGCAACCCCATGGCATAGAAAAAATCGCCAGGAATGGCGAGCACCGTTTCTGGCGTGGCCCCCTCCAGCCCTTCGCGCAGAAGTGCAGCATACCCGCGTACCGTCGGCGACTCTTCGGCAACATCGATATGGAACGTCAGATGCCCCTCGTGCGACTCGACTGCCGCAAAGACCGGTGTGGCACACTCGTGCACCTGCTCCATAGCGGCGCGATTGCTGCGCCACTGCGCCGGAAGCGGCGGCAGACGATCAGAATATTCGAGCAGCAATTCCAGTTTTTCTGCCCGGTCTGCCGCGCGAAACTCCTCGACAATTGCGTGGAGGCGCGGCGGCAAACCGGTTGGGATGTCGGATGCAGTCATTGCTGGTTATTTTTCAATTGGCAGACCAACCGCGTTACCCCACTCTGTCCAGCTTCCATCGTAGTTCCGCACCTTTGGATACCCGAGCAGATACGTCAGCACAAACCAGGTATGGCTGGATCGCTCACCAATGCGGCAGTAGGCAATTACATCCTTATCTGGCGTGATGCCCTTGCTGGCGTACAGTTCGCGCAGTTCATCGGCGCTCTTGAAGGTGCTATCCTCGCGAACGGCGCTGGCCCATGGGATGTTGACCGCTGTGGGGATATGTCCGCCGCGCAGCGCGCCTTCCTGCGGATATTCCGGCATGTGCAGGCGCTCGCCGGTGTATTCCTGCAGGCTGCGCACATCGACCAGCGCCGCACCAGGCTGACGGATGTGCGCCAGCACCTGATCGCGGAACGCGCGAATGGCCCCATCATTGCGCTCAGGAGCCTGGTATGTCCCTGGCGGATATGATGGAACCTCGCGTGTCAGCGGCCGACCCTCGGCAATCCATTTGGCGCGACCGCCATTCATAATCCGTGTGTCGGGGTGACCGAACAGTTTGAAGACCCACAGAGCGTAGGTAGCCCACCAGTTGTGTTTGTCGCCGTAAAAGACCACCGTCGTATCGTTGCTGATCCCCTTCGAGATCATCAGTTTCTCGAACCGTTCGCGATCCAGGTAATCACGGACGATCGGATCGTTGAGTTCGCCGACCCAATCGATCTTGACCGCGCCGGGAATGTGTCCCTGATCGTAGAGCAGAATATCCTCGTCACACTCGACGATCCGCACCTTTGGATCGTTCAGATGATCGGCGACCCACGCGGTGTCAACCAATGCCTCAGGGTGAGCATAGCCACTCATGAGAACCTCCCCTTGTATTCTGAAGTAGACAACTCAATTTAATCAACTATATTGTACGTCCGGGGAGGGAAAGAGTCAAGCCATGGATATGTTCAGGGAAGGCGCACCAGCACATCATCACCCTGCACCTTCACTTCGAAGACTTCAATCGGCGCGAATGCCGGGAGGGTCAGCGCGCGTCCGGTGCGCACATCGAAGCGCGAGCCGTGCAGTGGGCACTCGACCGTGCAGTCGTCGGGATCGAAGAACCCCTCGCTCAGTTCCGCATAGTCGTGCGAACAGATGTCATCGGTGGCATAGATAGTCGCACCGGCGCGAAACAGAGCGATACGCCGACCATTGTGCTCAACCGCGTGCATACCGCCGTCGGGCACATCGTGGATGGTTGCGAGCCTGACAAAATCAGCCATTGTTGTCGAACCTTCGAGAAACGACGACGCGCGCCGGTCTACCGAGAGACATGCTGCGCGCGCCAGACGAAAACGATGCCATGAAGGGATTTACGGGCGACCATTCGGCGAGACCAGGGGCGACTGCGCCGACAGACCGATCGCCTCCAGCAATGCCAGCGGCTCATTCTCCAGCCACCCGCTTCCTGCATCGCGCCCGCTGGCAACCAGCACCGAACCAATTGGGGGCACGAAAATAATATCCACTGTGCCCTGCCCGGTCACCAGTCCGATGCGATCCAGTTTGCCCGAACGCACCTTCACCCACAACTTGAGCGACATAATGCCAATCCGGGCGATGGAAGGAGCAGCTCGCTCAAATGCCGGATCGCTTGCCCACAGCACCTGACCGTTTAACGCACACAGCGCTGCCGCATCGACTCCTGGATGGCGACGCAGCGCTGCTGCGATGTGTTTGCCCGCACGGGCGACGAGTTCTGGTGTCAAGGCTATCGGTTGCATCAGCGCAGTACCTCCAACGAGCGACGACCGGTAGTACAGACTATTCTATTGTACCACGCCGCATTGCCGTTGGAGCGCCGATTTTTGGAAACTGGCGGCGAGAGTTCAAGAAGGCGCGAGTTGTGGTATGAATGCGCCCTTCCTGCCTCTCGCATCCCACGCTAACCGACCGAACCTTCCATTTCGAGCTGGATAAGGCGGTTGAGTTCGACGGCGTATTCCATCGGCAGTTCGCGCGTGAACGGCTCCATAAAGCCGAGCACGATCATCGAAAGGGCGTCCGGTTCACTAATGCCGCGGCTCATCAGGTAGAACAGTTGCTCCTCGCCGATGCGCCCAACCGTCGCCTCGTGCGCCAAGGTGCAGCGATCTTCCTCGATCTCGATGAACGGAATCGTGTCCGACGCCGACTTCTCATCAAGGATGAGAGCGTCACAGTTCACATTGATCTTGGCGCCGGTTGCGCCTGGCGCCACCTTCGCCAGACCACGGTAGGTCGTCTTGCCGCCATTTTTCGAGACCGACTTATTGGTAATGCGGCTAGTCGTATCCGGTGCAATATGCACCATCTTGGCGCCGGCGTCCTGGTGCTGTCCTTTGCCGGCATACGCCACCGAAAGAACCTCACCGCGCGCGCCGCGGCCCATCAGGTAGACCGACGGGTACTTCATCGTCAGGCGCGAGCCGATATTGCCATCGACCCACTCCATGCTCGCCTCTTCGTAGGCGATAGCGCGCTTGGTTACCAGGTTGAAGATATTGTTCGCCCAGTTCTGGATGGTCGTGTAGCGACACTTGCCGCCTTTCATTACGATAATCTCGACCACTGCCGAGTGCAGCGAATTGGTGCTGTAAATTGGCGCGGTGCACCCTTCGATGTAATGCACCGATGCGCCCTCCTCGACGATGATCAGCGTGCGCTCGAACTGCCCCATATTCTCCGCATTGATGCGGAAATACGCCTGGAGCGGAATATCGACGTGCACCCCCTTCGGCACATACACGAACGAACCGCCTGACCAGACCGCCGTATTCAGCGCGGCATACTTGTTATCCGCCGCCGGAACCACCGTACCAAAGTACTGCTTGAAGATCTCCGGGTATTCCTTCAGCCCGGTGTCGGTGTCGAGGAAGATGACCCCCTGCTTTGCCCACTCTTCGCGCAGCGAGTGGTAGACGACCTCTGACTCATACTGCGCGCCAACGCCGGCGAGGAACTTGCGTTCTGCTTCGGGAATGCCCAGTTTCTCGAAAGTATCCTTGATTTCCTTCGGCACCGCGTCCCAGTCGGTCTGCGGACGCTCGCCAGCGCGCACGAAGTAGTGGATCTCGTCGTAGTTCAGTTCCGCGAGTTCCGGGTTCGCCCACATACCGGTCAGCGGCGTTGGCTTCTTGCGGAAGATGTCGAGTGCCTGCAACCGGCGCTTGAGCATCCACTCCGGCTCCCCCTTCATGCCCGATAGTTCGCGAACGACTTTTTCGTTCAAGCCCTTTTCGGACTTGAAAATATATCGCTCTTCGTTGCGAAAGGCGTACTTCGAATAATCGAAATCCAGATTCGTTGCTGTTACAGCCATTGGTCTTGCTCCTCTCCCGAAGATGCTTACAACTCGTCGTCATCGGGCGCATGGCCCACGCCATACAACCCTGCTTTCAGTGTTTTGAGCGGAAGCAGTGCGCATTTGATACGCACCGGATTATGATTCAGCGGAATACCGATCAGCGCCAGCAAGTCTTCTTTACTGAACTGTTTTGCCTGTTCGACCGGCATCCCGATGAGTTCGTCGGTCAGCATCGAGGCGGATGCCTGGCTGATCGCGCAGCCGCGCCCATCGAATCGCGCATCGGTGATAACGCCATTCTCGATCCGCAGATCGATCCGCACCCGATCGCCGCACAGCGGGTTGTGCTCTTCGGCGCTGATGTCGGGATGGTCGAGCCGGCCGCGATGCCGCGGATGCTTGTAGTGCTCGAGTATCAGTTCGCGGTAGAGATCGTCCATCTTGACTCATCCAAACAGAGCGCGCACCTTATGCAGTG
>JBEPYG010000136.1:0-6408 GCA_041641515.1 Roseiflexus sp. | reverse complement strand
AGTGCAGCGACCAGTCGATCCACTTCTTCTGGAAGGTTGTACAGGTAGAACGATGCGCGGGTGGTTGCCGGAACATCGTAGTATGCATGCAGCGGTTGCGCACAGTGATGACCGGCGCGCACCGCAATTCCTTCGCCGTCGAGCACTGCGGCAATATCGTGCGGGTGCGCCCCCTCGAGCGTGAAACTCACCGCACCGCCGCGCATCTCGGTGGTGGTCGGACCATACACCCGCAGCCCTTCGACTTCACGCAGGCGTTCGAGCGCATACCCCAGCAGTTCGCGTTCGTGGGCATAGATCCGATCCATCCCAATTTCCTGCAAGAAATCAATCGCCTCACCGAGCGCAATCGCTTCTGCAATCGCCGGCGTTCCGGCTTCGAAGCGTGTCGGAACGTCGGCGTAGGTTGACTCGTGCAGCTCCACTACCTTGATCATCGAACCACCGCCCAGAAATGGCGGCATCTGCTCCAGAATAGCGCGCCGTCCCCACAGCACGCCGATGCCAGTCGGACCGCACATTTTGTGTCCGCTGAACGCCAGAAAATCGATGTCGAGCGCCTGAACATCGACCGGCATATGCGGCACGCTCTGCGCGCCGTCCACCAGCACGAGCGCGCCAGCGGCATGCGCGCGCCGCGCGATCTCCGCCACCGGGTTGATCGTCCCCAGCACATTCGACTGCTGTGTGATCGCGACCAGGCGCACCCCTGCGAGTTGAGCGTCCAGATTATCGAGCGCCAGGCGACCCTCACCATCGATCGGCAGGAACTCGAGTTTTGCGCCGGTGCGCTGCGCCAGCATCTGCCAGGGCACCAGGTTCGAGTGATGCTCCATCATGCTGAGCAGAATGCGATCCCCTTCACGCAGGCTGGCATCACCCCAGCTGCGCGCAACCAGGTTGATCGCCTCGGTCGTGTTGCGCACGAAGACGATCTCGCGTTGACTCTTCGCATTAATGAAGCGCGCCACTTTCCCCCGCGCCCGTTCGAAGGCAAAAGTCGCTTCTTCGCTCAGGCGATAGATGCCGCGATGCACATTGGCGTTATAACGCCGATAGTAATCTTCCAGGCAATCAATAACACGGCGCGGCTTCTGCGACGACGCGGCGCTATCGAGAAACGCCAGCGTCTTCCCGTTCATCAACTGATTGAGGATCGGGAATTCACGCCGCAACGCGACAATATCGAACAGGCTGAGGGTGGCGCTTGCAGTCATTGGCGCACCTGCACAAACGAGAGCGGGAACGGTGCACCATGCGCGATACACCGATCCACACCTGCGGACATCAAATCTTCGCCTCGATCATCTCGGCGATGCGCTGGCGCAGCGCATCGTTGGGAATGCGGTCGAGCACCGGCTCGAAGAAGCCCATCACAATCAGATGAATGGCGTCATCACGCGGAATGCCGCGTGAGCGCATGTAGAACAACTGCTCCTCGTCCACCTCGCCGCTGGTCGAGGCGTGCCCTGCCCTGGCGACATCGTTGGTATCGATCATCAGACCGGGGATCGAGTCGCTGCGCGCCCTAGGCGACAGGTGCAGCGCGTGCTCCTCGAGACGCGAGACCGTCGCCCGGCTCTGATGTTCGATCTTGATCATTCCGTCGAACGTCGTGTAACTCTGATCCTTCACAACGGTCTTGAAGTCCATATGCGCCTCGGTTTTCGCGCCGATATGGCGGAGCCAGGGCGCCGTCAGCAGGTTCTGATGATCGCCGGCGAACGTCGCCGCCACCCACTCCACGCGCGAACCATCCCCTTCGAGCGCGGTTTCCGCCTCGATATGCTGGACCCGCGCGCCCAGATTCACAGCTGCCCACTCAATCGCCGCGCCACGCCCGACGCGCGCCTTTTGTGCGCCGATGTGATACACATCCTCGCCCCATGTTTGCACCGCAACGAAGTGCAGCGTCGAGTCGTTCCCCAGGAACATCTCGGTGACCGGTGCAGCAAACGCCTGTTCGGATGCAGCGGTTGAATGGTACTCCTCAACGAACGTCACACGTGCGCCGTCATCGAGAATGATGAGGTTACGCGGCAGGATCGCCCCGCCGGGGACTGGCATCGAAAAGACCGCCATGAGCGGCAGTTCAACGCTGACATTCTTCGGCACATACAAGAACACGCCATCCTGCCAGAGCGCCGCATTGAGCGCCAGGAATTTATGGCGCGTTGACTCAACAGCTGTACCCAGATGCCGCCGAATGAGCGCCTCGTGGGAGTGGAGCGCCTGCGCCAGCGTGGTCAACACCACACCCTGCTCCCTCAGGTCTTCTTCCTGATAGATAGCGGTTGCAGCGGTATCGGCAGCAGCGATCACCTGTTCGGGCTTGAACTTCGACAGATCGGTGCGACGCCAGAATGGCGGTTCAACCGACGCGAAGAAACGCCACGCTTCCGCACGCTGCTCCGTCAGCCACTCCGGCTCACCCGCAGCCTGCGACATCTCGATCACCAGAGCGTCGCTGATTTCGCCAAGTGGAGGAAACGTCTTCATCGTCACGCGCTTGTAACCTCCTCGCGGAGGAAATCGTACCCCTTCTCTTCCAGTTCGAGTGCCAGTTCGGGTCCGCCCTCGCGCACAATCCGTCCGTCCATGAGTACCGACACAAAGTGCGGCTTGATATAGTTCAGCAGACGCTGATAGTGGGTAATGACCAGCACGCCCATCCCGGGATGCTGCGCATAGAGGGTATTGACACCCTGTGCGACGATCTTCAGCGCATCGATGTCGAGCCCGGAATCGGTCTCGTCCATAATCGCCATGCTCGGCTCAAGCATCGCCATCTGCAGGATCTCAATGCGCTTCTTCTCGCCGCCGGAAAAACCCTCATTCAGATACCGGCGGGCAAAACCCTCATCGATGCCGAGCGCGCTCATCTGCTCACGCAGTTGCTTGCGGAACTGCGCCATTGGAATGGCGGTTTCCTTGGGGTCCTTCCCCTCCTCGGCGCGATGGGCATTGATCGCCGCGCGCAGGAAGTTCGCCACCGTCACGCCTGGAATGGCAACCGGGTACTGGAAGGCGAGAAACAGCCCAAGTTTCGAGCGCTCATCCGGCTCGAGTTCGAGAATATTGTGGTCGCGGTACCAGACCTCGCCGCCGGTGACCGTATAGCCGGGATGTCCCATCAGGGTATACGCCAGCGTGCTCTTGCCGCTGCCGTTCGGTCCCATGATGGCGTGGATCGTACCGGCTTTGACCGTCAGATTGACCCCTTTGAGGATCTCTTTGTCCTCGACGCTGACGCGCAAATCCTTGATGACCAGATCGCTGTTCAATGCAGAAGCTCCTGTGTACTTAACTATCAACGGTTGCATGCCATACACGGCGCTAGTCCGAAGACCGCGCAATCTGAAAATGACAGCTGCGGCGCCCTTCACGGATAGTGCCTTCGAGTTCCACCCGCTCGCCCAGCACCTGTTCGAGCATACGGCGCTCCATCGTGCACACACCGGCGTGCTCCTGCGCCACATCGTGGTATGGGCAGGCGAACACCTGCAAGGCGCCCTCCGGCGTGACATCGACCGGAATGCCGCGCGCTTCGAGCATAACGCGCAGGCGCGCAAGGCGCTCCTCGACATCATCGCCGACTACCTGTCCGCGATACTCCTCTGCCAGGCGTCGCCCGACCGCTTCGAGCAGCGCGTCGAGGCGTTCTTTTCCCTCGCGGCTGGCAATTTCACGCAACACGAGCGTGACCAGCGTATCGTACTCTTTCGGAAACAGGTCCTCAGCGCGAGGTGTCAGCGAGTAGACCAGCCGGGGGCGACCTGGACCGCCGCGCGCCTGTCGCGTCGCCAGCAAGCCTTTCGCTTCCAGATGCGTCAGATGCTCGCGCACTGCCGTCGTGCTGATGCCCAACAACTCTTCCAGATCTCTGATTGTCGCTTCACCATGACGCCGCAGATAAGTCAGAATCTTCCCTGCCGGCGAGTCTTCGGTATACTGCGCCAGTGTCATCGCATCGTTCCTCCCCACTTGAAGTGCAGTATACCAGACAGTTACGCTATTGTCAATAAAAACAGAAGAAACCGCGAATATTGATCGATAGTGGCATTACAACCTGCCGGCGACGTGCCCGACGGTCAACTCTTCAACGACAACGTGCGGCGGATATGCCACGAGAGCGGCGATAGCGGCGGCGACGTCCGCCGGTTGCAGCATCGCCGTGCGGTTCCAGTCGCCGGGCAGATCGTCCCACAGTCCGGTATCGGTTGCCGCCGGAAGCACTGCGGTCACGCGCACGCCATAGGGTCGCACCTCCTCACGCACTGCGCCAAGCAACCCCAGCGCGCCATGTTTCGCCGCGCAGTAAGCCGACCAGTTCGGGAAGACCTGGCGTGCCGCCACCGAGGCGATGTACACGAGCAACCCACCGTTGTGCATGAACGGTGTGGCGTGTTTGCAGATCAGGAAGAGACTCGTCAGATGAACACGCACCTGTTCATCCCACTGCTCCTGGCTGATCTGCGTGACCGGCGCCACGTGCGCGCCTCCGACGCTGTGGACCAGCAGATCGATACGTCCAGTCGCGATAGTTGCCTGGTCGATCAGGCGCCGGACATCATCCGCGACAGTCACATCGCAGGGTGCAACGATTGCCGATGCTCCGGCAGCGCGCACCTCCGCCGCTACGCCATCCAGCAGGCGGGCCGAACGCGCCGCCAGGGTGATCGTCCTACCCGGCGCAGCGAGCGCGAGCGCCGTCGCCCGCCCGATTCCCCGGCTGGCGCCGGTAATGATGATATTCTTCAGAATGTTGTCAGTCATATGCCGCTCGTTATCTGCACAGCTGCGCCGCATCATGTCGTGTCGAACAGCGGTCCGAACACGCAGACTGCTGTGCGGCGCGCAGGCGAGACGCCCACGCACCCGGCTCGCCTGCAGCTGATGAAGATTAACCAAAACCCGATATCATCTGGCTGACGGTTGATGATGTTCCGGCGCCTCGCCAGCGGGCGTTGCCCGGGTAGCCGCGAGATTGAGCCCGTCGGCAACGAGCATATAGTTGCCCAGAACATCATCCCCGCAACCTGCCAGCTCGGCGCTTGAGCCACACGGCATCAGCTGCATACCGGAATTCATCTATAGTCCTATCGCCTGGCGCCTGTGGTCACCTCAGGCGCGTTCGATATGCGCCATGAATTCGCTGCGTGTCTTTGGGTCGTCGCGGAAGACGCCGCGCATCGCTGATGTGACCATCGTGGCGCAGGCCTTTTTGACGCCGCGCATAACAGCGCACATATGCACGCCCTCGGCGACGACCGCCACTCCAAGCGGTTCGAGACGCTGGTTGATGAAATCGGCGATCTGCACCGTCATCCGTTCCTGTACCTGCAGGCGCCGCGCGAACATCTCGACGATGCGCGGAATCTTGCTCAACCCGACGACTTTGCCGTTTGGAATGTAGGCGACGTGCACTCGCCCCATAAAGGGGAGCATATGATGCTCGCACAGACTGGAAAACTCGATGTTTTTGACCAGCACCATTTCGTCGTAGCTGACGCTAAAGATCGCGTCATTGATCAATGCGTCGGGATCGATATGGTACCCGGCGGTCAATTCTGCATACATCTTGGCGACGCGCGACGGCGTCTTCAGCAGACCTTCGCGATCGGGCTGTTCACCTATCTGCTTCAGAATGACCCGCACAGCGTCTTCGATCGCCGGGTCGGAGTGATAACTCATTCCTTCAAGTTTCCCGCGCCCTTGAATGATCAGTGGTTCGTACTCACGCTCGTCGATGTCTGCGACTGTGTGATCGTGAGAACTATTGTTTCCGTTCATATAGTACGTCATGAGTGTTGTTCCTCGATAGTGCAAATTGTCCGGTTGCACGAGCCGCGCTACGCACCTGTGCGTGGATGGCGCCCGTCGGCAATCTCGGACTCGGCGATAGTGCCCGGTCCGGCATATTCGAACACATTCTTGCGCGTTTCCCACAACTTGAGATGGCGCAGTCGTCCCTCGAAGCGCGGCGCGAGTTCCTGCCACAGATAGATCACAATGTTCTCGGCAGTGGAGGGTTGTGTCGCAAACGCAGCAATTTCACGGTCGAGATGCCGGTAGTCGAGACGGTCGAGCACGCTGCGCACCGTCCGGTCCATTGCTGTCAGGTCGATCACCATGCCGGTATCAGGATCGACAGGACCGGCGACGCTTACCTCAAGCGTATACGTATGCCCGTGCCCGTTTGGATTGTTGCACTTGCCATAGATTGCCAGGTTCTCTTTGTCGGACAGTGCCGGCGAATGCAACCGGTGTGCAGCGGAGAACGTGTACACGCGCGCAAAGGTCGTTTCATCCGCACCGTCGTATTCCGCCCACAGATCGGCGGTTTCGTACAGGCGCAACCGTGCCAGGCGCGCTGTGTTCGGCAGACGTGCAGCAATCAATCGCCAC
>JBEPYG010000135.1:0-10705 GCA_041641515.1 Roseiflexus sp. | reverse complement strand
TGCGCCGCGCAGTGGTTTGTCGCGTCTGGTGAGATGTCTCTGCCATAGGGTGTCCTTGTCTACTGCTGTACTCTGCTCTTCGATAGTCATCCGGTTTAGCGCTCGCTCACTCGCTCATACACCACGTATCGTCCGTCGCGCATGATTTCGCGGAAGGCGCCGGACATAATGATATCAGCGTAGAGTTTGTTTCCGTCTGCAAACCGTCCTACCACCAGGTGGGTCGGGTTTGCTGCCAGTGGATCATAGTTCACCGGTGTCTCTTGTCCAAGCAGACTGCGACGGTTCAACTCGACATGCACCTGGTCGGGGGGGTAGTGGTAGCGGCGGTCGAGCAGGAAGTGCAGTTCACTCTCATAGGTCTCGATCAGTGCCGCCGGTGATGTCTGGGTGTTCAGGAATGTTGCCACCCGAAAGACAGCGCGTTCATCCGCGGTGAAATCGCGCCAGTACGAGAGAAGAGTGAGCGGCAGCGTTGTGATCACCAGCAGAGTTGCCAGCCAGACCCCCGCACTCTGCCACGTTGGTCGCTGTGTGCGTAGCGGAGCAACGAGCTGCTCGATGACAAAATGTGGACGAAATCCCTTGGTAAGATCGTGCAGCAGGAGCGCAGTGAACGGGCCTGCCATGAATACAGCTGGGAAGAGGTAGCGCGGCACGCCAACCGATAGTGCCGCAAACCAGGCGAACCAGCTCCCTGCAAGACCAAGAAGCGCCACCCGGATGATGAGCGTATCTTGCTGACGAGACGGTGAATAACCGGCTCGCACGTCCTTCCAGAGTCGCCAGGCTGCATAGATCAGACCCAGCAGCGTCGGAATGCCGCCGATGAGGATCATCTCTAGGGCAAACAGGCGGTTCGATAGGTTGGGAACAACTGCCGTAACATCGTAGATGCCGCTTACCGGCGTTCCTGGCAGCGTGCGTCCTGCAATCGGCAGGGTGACAGCCTGCACAACCCATGGACGCACCAGGAAGGTCAAAACTGCGCCTCCCGCGACGAGTGCTGCAGCGCGCCATCGGCGAAGCAGCAGCGCCACACCGGTTGTGCACACCAGTGATACAACCCAGAACGGGAACGTCTGCGCTTTGGCATAGAGCGCCAGCGACCAGAGGATGACCGCCGGAACGATCCAGAGTGCACGATTGCGAAGCGCGGCATCAAGGAAGAAAAAGCCGCCTGTAAGAAAGAGGAGCATCGGCATTTCACCCAGCACCTGCCGTCCGGTCAACAACGCATTCAACTGTGGGTGCGCCGAAAGCAGCAACAGTACGCCAACCGTTCCCCACGCAATGGTATTGTTGTATACACGCGCTGCCAGAAGAAAGATGAACGTGACTGCTGCGGCTGCACAGATCAGGCTGACCAGCCGTCCCTGCCACAGTCCGACACCGAAGATCTGGAAACTCAGCGCAATTGGGAGCGTCACAACCGGCGACGCCTCTAGCCCACTGGGGGCAGGCTGTCCATCGATGAGCCGTCCGTAGTGACCGCGTTCAACAAATGTGCGCGCAACTGAGAGGGTCCATCCCTCATCCCACCAGAACTCGGGACCCTCGAGGTTCCAGAGACCGGCAAGCAGCAGCAAGACGAACAACCCAGCTGCGCGGAGAAGCCTGGTTGTGACAGGTGCAATCTCTGTGGCGCGGTGCTGTTCAGCCGGTGCTGCGCTGAGATTTCCCTGATTGCCGACACTGTTTGCCATATCGTTATTCCGGATCGGAATGCTGCGCTGTAGCCGTTTACGCCACCACGCCGCACACGACGTTTTGGGAAGGCTCTCCTTGTCCGGATATGCTCTTCCGCGTGTGCAGTACCCGTTCAGATGGGTCTTCCCTGCTTTTCTATTGATGATCCCAATTCATCAAATATCGTTGCCAGTTCTCCAGTAAGACGGCGACGGTCAAAACGCCGTATACGCGGATCAACGCGTTCAGGCAGAGCGCCGGCGCGCCAACGGTCGTAGAACTGCTCGAGTGCTCGGCAGATGCCCTCCACATCATCGGGTGCAACGATGAGACCGGCATCGAACTCCTCGATCAATGCGGCTGCCGCGGAACGTCCGGTCAGCGCCAGGATCGGTCGTCCGCTAGCGAGGTATTCGTAGAGTTTGCTGGTCGTAACGCTGGTAGTGTCGGGTGCGGTGATCAATAGCAAAATGCTCGCCTGAGCCTGAAGCTGGAGAGCCAGACGGTGTGACACATTGCCCAGACAACGTATGTGCTCTCCCAAACCGCTGTTCTCCAAAAGAGCACGTTCCTCGCGGTTCAAGGCGCCTGCAAAGGTCAGGCGCCAGCTAGTCGTATGAGGGCGCGATCTGTTCTGGAAGCGCTGTAGCGCCTGAAGCAGAGGGGTGAGCAAGCGTCCGTGTTCTGAACCGGTTTGCCGTGAACCGGCGAGCCGTCCTGTGTACACAATCTCAAAGGTGTTCGATCCCGGCAAGCGTGGTATGTTGTTGAAATCCTCCGGATCATATCCATTGCTGATGACAGTGATTCGCTCTGATGCTGTGGGAAACCTACTCCGCAGATCATTGGCAAGCACCTGATTGATCGTAACAATCCGGTCCGCACTAAGCACAACCATTCGTTCGAGTATGCGTTCGATGTTTAGTCGTGCCGATGAACTGAAAAC
This sequence comes from Roseiflexus sp., assembly GCA_041641515.1. Taxonomy (GTDB): domain Bacteria; phylum Chloroflexota; class Chloroflexia; order Chloroflexales; family Roseiflexaceae; genus Roseiflexus. The sequence goes on along the minus strand of JBEPYG010000135.1, from coordinate 8,070 downwards.
GGCTGTGTTAGGCGGTTCGAACGTCCAGCCATCTCGGAAATCGGCGACCCACGGTAACCCGGACAGGCGTTTCAATGCCAGCGCGACGAGGTGAGTCGATGGTGGTGGTGAACTGCTGAAGATAGCACGGAATGCGCCTGCACGCAGAAGCATCCTGCCGCGCAGTACAGCGCCGGGCAGCCATCCGATGTGGATATCGGGGATCAGGGTTTGCTCCATAACGCGAGCCAACCTGCTATCGGGTGTGAGAATCGGCGGCAGTCGTTCTCCTGGAATGGCGGGTGTTGTTCGGGTTAGAAGGCGGGCGATCCAGCGTCCGATGTCGAGGATATCAGGAGCGCGAAATATAAGGCGCTCTGAGATCGTCGAAAGGTCACCATCGGACATTCCGTAGCTGGAAGTTGTCAGCACGACCGGATGGTACCCGTACTGAGGTAGGTAGCGTGTGAAAGCGCCAACCCGCCGCGTCCCGGGGTTTTCGATTGGTGTGTAGTAGTAACTTACGATCAGGATCGATTTGCCTGGCAATGATCTCTCCAATCGCTATCCCTGTTCTTGCCAGGATGCGTGGGTCCAGACTCTCGCCGCAGGATCATGCAGGATCCAATGCCAAAGATACAGGTAGGCGCGCGCGTGTCCTTTCCGTCTGAACAAGCCCTCCGCCAGCAAAAACGCAATGCCACGCATTAACCAGCCGATCAATGTAACTAGATGCAACAGGTGTGCGCCGTTGTTGGTAAGCCGATGGTAACGTCGGAAGTAACGCAGCGCGCTGAAATATTCGCTCTTCTTGGCCCAAACCTTGACCTTCCTGATCGACTGATCTCCAAGATGCGTGATAGTCGCTTCAGCGACATACCCTACCTGCCATCCAGAGCATATCATACGATGGCACCACTCAATATCTTCGTAGTAGAAGTCGACCGCTTCATCGAACAATCCCACCTGATCGAATGCTGTACGTCGCACCAGCATGCACGCGCCGCTAATACACGGTACAGAACCACTACGACGGCGCGCGACGCGAGTCTGTTGATAGAACTGCCATAATCGACCAACCGGAAAACCAGGATCAATGAGAGTCTGCCGTAGGAGGTGCTCAGCAGGTGTCATAACCGGACGTGCACATGTTTCCTGGACCCAGCCGTTGCGACCGATCAATCGTCCTCCGACCATCCCATACGTTGGTGTACTCATCATAGCATCAAGTAGCGCAGTCAACGCGCCAGGATGAACAATGGTATCATTATTCAGCACAAGAACGAATGTACCGTGCGAGTGCCGGATGCCGAGATTGTAGTTCTTTGAGAATCCCTGGCGTGTTGGCGACTCGATGATCCGTACGGAAGGGAAGCGTTCGCGTACCAGCGCCACACACCCATCGCGCGATCGGTTGTCGACCAGAATGATCTCGTGCTCCGGAAGCGCATCTGCACGTGGCGCCAGTGTTGCTAGATCAGGGGGATGCGCGAAGAGCGACTCCAGACAGTTCAGTGTATCGGCGCATCCATCGCTGTTGACGATAATGGTTGAGAGAAGCGGCTTCATTGTGCAACACACTCCAGTAACGCTACTCTAGAGAACGCGTGGATGTGGCGCCGGCAACCCGTCGCTCCCAGATAAGACGCTCCAGAAAGTGTTCCAGGCGGCGCGTTTGTTCCTCGCGCGATAACCCAGCTGCAACGGTCTCCGGCAGGTCTGGAATGAAACCGGTGCGCGCTTTCTCATCTAGCCGATCCGCCAGATATCTAGCAATGTCATCGGGATTGGCGGATACAATACCAGCTTGCCGCTCTCGGATAAGGTCGGCGGCGACATTGTCAGTTGGTCCAATCCCCAGAATCGGTCGCCGCGCGCCGAGATATTCAAAGAGTTTACCGGTGTAAACGCCTCGTTCACGAGGGTCATTCCACAGGAGCAACAGGAGTAGATCGGCGGCGCGCTGGCGCGCCAGCGCCTCACGGTGACTCACGGCGCCGTAAACGTCGACGAGGTGTGTGACGCCATACTGCTGCGCTTCGGATCGGATGGCAACGATGCCGTTGATGCTATGGCTGTAGAACACCACACGTATCCGTTCGGCGCGTGATCCAAGGCGTTTCAGCGCGTCAAAGAGTGGTTTGGCACTCTGGTTTACGCGATAAACGGTACCGGTATAGACAATGGTCAGGTCGGGATCGGTACGTGTCGATTGGACTGGCGGATAATCGACAGGATCGAACCCATTCAACACGGTACTAGTTGGTAGGCTATAGCGCAGGCGGAGTGTGCGCGCGAGCGGTTCAGAAACGGTAATCAGTCCTGTTGCAGTGCGCAGCGTCCGGCGCTCGAGCCACGTTTCAAGTACACGCCGCCACATAGGGTAGGAGTAGTAGTGATTGTCCGTCCAGAGGTCACGCAATTCAGCGACCCATGGCACCTCATACTGCCGGTGAAGCGCGCTGGCGATCAGCAGCGATGTAGGCGGTCCGCTACTGGCGAATATAATATCAGGACGCCATCGTTCCATCAGGCGCCGCGCTGCCATCCATCCGAACGGAAACCAGCCGATTGCATCATCAGGGAATGCTACCAGCGTGCGATAGGTGTCGAGCAGACGTAAGGCAAGGGTGTACTGCGACTGAGCTCCTGACGCTGTGCTAAGCAGGTTGACGATGTCCGAGCGATGGTAGCGTAAGCGTGTCGCGAGTGTGTGCGGCAGGCTGACATCGATCCAGGGAGTGGCAATCGTGTGGTCGGCGGGAAACTCAACCGGCAGGTCGGCGGGATACGGCAGACTGTGCGCGGTTACCACCCGCACCTCATGCCCAAACCGGTGCAGATACTTCGCTGTCTTTCCGGTGCGCAACGATGCGATAATGTTGTACGGTGGAAAGAAGTACGAAACTATCAAAATGCGCATAGTTCTATTCCGTCCGTCACACCGCACGCTGACCGACGATGACGTAGGCGGCGCACGTCAGCTCATCGCGGGTGTAGCCGCGCGCACCGAGTTCTGCTTCGATCGCCGGTGTCAGGAGATGGTCGCCTTCACGGGTGTGACAATAGTGCTTGACAATCATGAAATGCTGTGCAAACACCTCAAGATACTGGTGAATGCGCCATTCGTTGAGTGGTACAGTGAACGGCAGGCGACGAGCACGCAGGTGATCCCACGGGTCGACTCCAGGCGGCACGTGGCGTAGCGGCACCTCAACGAAACTCAGATTGTGCCCGCCGGAAGGCGCGGTGAAGACATGGATCGCTGCCCAGATCACACCGCCAGGCTTCAGCACCCGCGCCACTTCTGCAACAACCGCCGGCACATCGAGGAAGTGCTCGAACGCAGCCACCGATGTCACCAGATCGAACGAATCGGTCGGAAACGGCAGACGCCGAACATCGCCACATACCAATGCATTTGGACGTATCACAGAGAGAGGCGCACGCAGTCGAGAGACAAACAGCATACGAGCCACCGCATACGCGCGTGCTGTCCACGAATGTTCTGGACGATTGACAAGATCGATGCCGACCACCTGATGACCCTGTGCGCGCAGGATGGCATACTGCGGCCGTAGCCGCCCATTCGCCAGGTCAAGAATGGAGAGCGGTCGCGATATGTCAAGGTATGTTGCCACATCATCACGGCGACACGCATCGAGGGCCAACTCCCCGCGTGAACGGTCGCCGCGCCAGACCTGCCAGGCATATGTAGGGTAGTCAAGGAGTTGAGGCATGGTTATCTGTTGCGAAAGAGATAAGGAAGTTCAAAGGGTGTCACCAGCAGACCAACGATGTTACCGAGTAGACGATCAAGAGGTCGTCCTTTTGCTGTCATCGCGATATTAGTCAGCATGATGCCGGTAATTGACCAGATAAAGCAAAGCCAGTGATGTAATCTATTTCCGAAATGTTTTCTCACAAAGAGCGCGCGATTGAATACCTGACAGATGCCAAAACGAAACTCACGAGTGCGAGATGTAGGTGAAACCATGTGTTTCATCTTTGCGTATGGAGTGACCCATAGTTCTCCTTTTCGTTTGAGAGCGTACGTAAAATCTATATCTTCCAAATAAGCGTAGCCGGCAAATCGTTCGTATCTTGTATCAAATCGTAAATCTTTTATATAGTCAAATCTGAAGCACATATTTCCTCCCTCAAGGCTCTTAGTCTGAAAATTTTTCTTCGATGTTGTAATGAAAATCGGAGTGTTAAATCCCGAAGGGAGAATTTCACCTGGTATTTTTCCGTAAATCATAAATATTCTGAGAAGAAAGTAAACTCTTTGTCCGAATGGGGGTTTCTGGGGGTTTGTAATCCATCCTCCTACGCCAATAATTTCTGGTTTTTCCGAAAAAACCCTGAGTATCTCCTCGCAATATTGACCATCTAATATAACGTCATCATCAAGAAACATTACATGAGTTGTTTTTTGATGAACTAGCGCCAATCCCTGGTTTCTCTGGAAAGTTGAACCTGCTTTCTGGGTGGAAACGTACCGTAATGGTACTGGTTCTAGTGTTTTTGTATAGATGACCTCTTCATCCCCAACAAGACTCGTTGATGCGTCTACGATGATTACCTCGTCAGGCAGCCGTGATTGATGAGCGACTGACGATAGACACGCCACGAGATCGCTACGTCGATTATATGTCGGTATGATGACATACAGTCTGTATGTATCGATCATGGTTTTTTTCTCACAGATATAGCACTCGGCGCATTGCGTGCCAGTACCATGCCAATGCGCGATCCAGCAGGTTCTTTGCCAGTTGTGTGACGGGCGAATGCATCAAGATAGGCGAAATCGTTAGTGCATCGGCACTGAGCAAATCTCCGTCGTGGACTCGGCGTGTTTGCTGTGATATGGCTCTCTTGAGCAGAGTCTCTTTGCGATGAACCCACAGCCAGCGTAGAGCTTCCACGTAGGTGTGACGCAGTCCCATGCGCCATAATACGAGGAACGTAAGCGTTTCTACGACAATGATTGCCGGTAGAATTCCTATGAGTGTCCGTAGTTGATAGTTCTTGAGCACCGACAACAGACGGTTCCGGGTGTGCAGAAATGGGCGATGGTGTGGATATGCGCCACTTCCGCGAACCGAGAATCCGGCAGATCCTTCGCCGTGGCGTACGACCGAGAGGGGATGGTACCAGCATGTCCATCCGCGCATACGTGCGCGATAGCAGTAATCGAATTCTTCGTGATACACGAAGAAATCTGGGTCGCATCCGCCGATCGCCAAAAATTTCTCGCGATCAAAAAGCACCGATGTCGAGTCTATGGCTCCCACCATCATCGGTTGTGTGTCGAGCGTCGGTGTGACTGGACTCCACATATCGTAGACACTAAGATGCCCACAGAAATGGAGACTTCCACCCGCCGATTGCACCTGTGCTCCGTCCATTGTCAAGACACGCGACGCGACCGCGAATATGGTTGCAGCGTCATGGAAATATTGCTCGACAAGTGGGCAGAGCCAGTCTTTGTCGACTACAATGTCAGGACCCGTTGCACATACCAGGTGTGTTTGGGCATGTCTCATCGCCTGATTGAGTGCGGCGGAATATCCGACGTTTTGTTGGTTTGCCAGAACTGTGATCTCCGGGTAAGAGGAAAGAATACGCAGCGACTCATCGGTAGAGGCGTTGTCGACCACAACGATATGAGATATCGGATAACTGCTTCCACGCAGCGAGTCCAGATAGTCTGAAAGATAGCGACTGTGATTGTAGTTGACAGTCACAACAGTAACTGATGGGTTCATGGGTTGTTCTGTATACTCTGTTTGAGATACCTCTCCACCCACACTCCGAACAGTAGCAGCGCCCATAGCCGCTTCCCATGGTTGATCTGTCCGTGATCATGCTCTTTGAGCAATTGTGCCACTGCTTCTGGACGAAACCATTCACGCAGCGCCGGGTTTTCCAGCAGTCGCTCGTGTGCCCATGCACGTAGTTCTCCGCGTAGCCATTGACCAACCGGTACGCTGAACCCCTGTTTTCCCCGTGTAGCGACGTCTGGCGGTAGTTTGTCGCCAAATGCTCGTTTGAGGAGCCATTTCGTGTGGGTGCCGCGTACTTTGAACCGCTCCGGTAGCCGCGCTGTCCATTCAATCCACCGGTCGTCGAGGAGTGGTGCGCGCACTTCGACCGCGTGCGCCATGCTCATGCGGTCGGTCTTCGGCAGCAGGTCACCTGCGAGGTAGGTGATGTGATCGGCAAAGAGCGTCCGGTCAAGATGGCTCCTAGCGTGTGCGCTGTCGTAAGCGGCGCCAAGAACCTCTGCTGTATCAATAGGTGCAAGCATATCGCGCCAGTGATCGGTGTAGAGTGCCAATTTATCTGTGTGGCTGAAGTACGACCCCCAGCGTACCAGTGAGGCGCGCGGTGTCACTGCCGACCATTGCGCTAGACGTTTCAAGCCGGTGATCAGGCTGCGGTCCTCTGGAATCCATGCTGGGTCGGGTAGCCACCTGACAGCTGTCGGTACTGCCCGTTGGGTGATCCACGCTGGTAATGCAGCGTAGGGGCGTAACAGTCCATCGAGCACATACCGCTGATATCCGGCCAGGGTTTCGTCGCCGCCGTCGCCACAGAGTGCTACGGTCACGTGTTGTCGCGTCTGGCGCGATAACTCGAACAACGGCAGTGCTGCTGGATCTGCCAGTGGTTCGTCACAGGCGTCGATCACTGCTTCAATAGTTGCGGTCAGATCGTCAGGGCGAAAGATGAACTCGTGATGGTCTGTGGCATAGTGTCTGGCAACAGCACGAGCATAGCGCGTCTCGGAGAAGCGAGGTTCGTCGAAGCCGATTGAAAAGGTCTTGACCGGCGTGGTGGTCTGTTCCGCCATCAGCGCTACAATCACCGACGAGTCGATCCCGCCGCTCAGGAATGCGCCGAGCGGCACTTCGGCGATCAGGCGGCGCGCAACCGCTTCACGCAACAAAACGCGCGCCTGTTCGATTGCTTCTCCGTCACTTAGGCAAAGTTTCGGCTCAAAGTCGAGTTGCCACCAGCGCTCAATCTTTGGCGCCGCGCCTGCCTCGAACACCAGTTTGTGGGCAGCGGGCAGTTGAAAGATGCTCCGGAACATGGTCAGGGGGTCTGGCGTGTACTGGAGTGTCAGATAGTGATGGAGCGCCAGCGGTTCGACGCACCGTTCGACCCACGGCGCAGCCAGGATGCACTTCGCCTCCGAACCCCAGAGTAGCCCGTGAACCGGATCGTACCACCAGTAGAGCGGTTTCTTGCCCATGCGATCGCGCGCCAGCACTAATCGCCGTTTCTGGCGATCCCATAGTGCAAAGGCAAACATCCCGTTGAAACGGAGCAGTGCGTCATCACCCCATTGCTCATAGGCATGCACGATGACCTCCGTGTCGCTGGATGTAGCGAACCGGTGACCATACTGCTCCAGTTCTCGACGGAGTTCCTGGAAGTTGAAGATTTCTCCGTTGAAGGTGACCAGCACCTGCCCATTTTCGTTTGCAATCGGCTGGTCGCCGCCGCGCACATCAATAATCGCCAGACGTCGCATTGCCATTCCTAGCCCGTCATCAGCGTAGAAGCCGTCACTATCGGGTCCGCGATGCACAATGCGCGTGTTCATGTGACGGAGCAATGCTGCGTCTACAGGTTGCTGAAGATTGGGAGTCGCAATACCGCAAATGCCGCACATGGTCTACACTTCTGTATCAGGATCAACTCCCAGCGCGCGCAGGCGCGCCGCCAGTCGTTCGGCGCGCTGGCGCTCGGCTTCGGCGCGCTGGCGCTCGGCTTCGGCGCGCTGGCGTTCTTCCTCTGCCCGAACGCGCTCTGCCTCGGCGCGTGCACGTTCAGCTGCTGCCAATTCGGCGCCGGTCGGGATGAGGTTTCCCGCAGCGTCGCACCAGCGCAGCCAGACTGCGTGCACACCTTCGTACTCCCCCTCCCACAGGCGTGCGCCGAGCCCGATGTCGTGCAACAGCGCGCCGTCACACGCGACGTAGGTGCGCGCGCGCAACTCGTAGCACTGCAGCACGGCGTCGCTCACCAGGCGCTGCGGGTCGAAGATCAGGTAGTAGCCGATGCCCAGTTGCGCAT
>JBEPYG010000134.1:0-10750 GCA_041641515.1 Roseiflexus sp. | reverse complement strand
AGTACAATCAGACGACCAAGCGGACCGTCGAGGCGCGGATTAAGTGCAATCACACGTCCATTCTGGAGCGCCACACCCATGCGCGCGGTTCCGCTGAGACCAAAGGCGCGTATGTCAGCTTCCAGACCGCCACTGACGAGGCGAACGGTCGCCTGGTCAAGCGGCGCCAGCAGGTCGGCGCGCGACAGGAGGAATGTATTGATTTCCTGCTCAGTAACCCGCACCTCGCCGACAGGAAGCGCTGCCACCAGGGTCGGCAGGGCGCCAACGCCTGCTGAAGCGCTATCGACGGTGAGCTGCTGCACCGCCTGTTCACCGATCATGCGACTGAGCGGCGGGCGCAGCACGAACAGGTAGACAGCAACCAGCGCAACGAATATCCAGATGAGAGCTGCCATCCATCCCAGACAGCTGATGCCACGGCGCGATCGCGGCGGTGTGCGTCGATGTCTCGGTGAGCGATACGACATTGCCGTACTCGAATAGAAAACCCTCCATCCCGCATGGGACGAAGGGTCGCTTCGTGGTTCCACCCATGTTCGGAACACGGTGCGATGCGCATCGCACTGTATTCCCTCATGTCTCGCGTTATCGGGCGAACCCGCACCACCATACTTGTCTGCGCGACGTTCAGGAGGCGACTCGGAGGGGGTTTTCGCTACGCTCGCTGCCGGGCGCACTCACAGTCTCCGGTGCGCCCTCCCTGAAGGCCGGCGCGCAGCTACTCGTCCTCGTCAACGCAACAGATATCACTTTTCAGGCGCTGACTATTATGCTACACGACGAGACGATGCGTGTCAAGGATTGATCACATCGTAACTCTTCACACTGCTCCTGGGTGCGCGGGTGCAGTCACCGCGACGCGCATTCTTTGACACCAAATCTGCAACGTATATCACAGCATCACGGACGGCGAAGCGCATCCACCAGCGCCTGCGTCGCCGACGGCGGCGGCGGGGTCAACCAGCTGACGAGAACGATTGCCACCAGACAAGCTATCATCCCGAAAATGCCGGTTGCAGGACCGGAAATACCGAAGATTTTGGTGGCTGGACTCACCCAGCTGATCACAATCGCCCCGGCAATCACAAGCATGCCGGCGAGCATGCCAGCGATCGCACCCTGGCGATTGGCGCGACGCCAGAAGATGCCAAGCGCCAGAATCGGGAACAGGGTTGCAGCAGCGATCGAGAACGCCCACGCCACAAGTTCGACGATGATACCGAGCTGGCGCGTTGCCGTAAGTGCGGCCAGCAACGCAGCCAGGAACAGCGTCACACGACCGATGGCGAGCAGCGTGCGCGCAGTGGCGCGCCGGTTCAGCGACTGATAGACATCCAGCGCCACCGACGAGGTAATGACGATCAACAGTCCATCGGCAGTGCTCAGCGCCGCTGCCAGACCGCCAGCGATCACCAGCGCCGCGACAGCGCCGGGCAACCCAACGATTTCAGGGGTCGAGAGCACAACCAGGTCAGGGCTGATTTTCAGTTCGTGGTATTGAAGGATGCCATCTGTTGACGCAGGCGTCACTGCACGACCGCTCAACTCATCGAGCTGGATGATGCCATCGCCATTTCTGTCCACAAACTCGAGCGCACCGCTTTCCAGCATGGACGCCGCCCATGCCGGAAGTTCAGCAACCCTGCGACCTTCGAGCGTCGTAAGATCAGTAATGCTCAACAGACCAGCATTTCCCCAGTTGACCGCCCACTGCGGCAATGAACGCACCGGCTGACCCACGACATGAGCAAGAATCTCCCAGCGAGAGAACGCAGCGTAGGCCGGAATCGTCAGGTAAACGAGCACAATGAACAGGATCGCCCAGCTCACACTGCGCCTGGCATGGATGACCGATGGCGTCGTATAAAAGCGCACCAGAATATGCGGAAGCCCTGCAGTACCGCACATAAGACACGTTGCGAGCGCCAGGTACTGCCAGACCGACCAGTCATTGAACGGCTCGACATACGATCGAGCGATCCCCTGCATCGCTTCCAGATCGGCAATCACATCGAATGCGGCGCCGTACATCACCTGCGGCAGCGCAATCCCCGTATCTTTGAGTGAGAGCAACGCAGCCGGCGTCAGATAGGTCACAACGATAATAACCGCCTGAACGACCTGCGTCCAGGTGACTGCTTTCATTCCTCCCAGATAGGAACAGAAGAGCACGGCGCCAAGTCCAATCGCCACGCCGAACAGATAGTTGACGCCCAGGAACCGCCCCATGATCAGTCCGATGCCCGACACCTGCGCCGTGAGGTAGGTGAACGAGACGATCACCGTAACGACCGCAGCTACCAGGCGCGCTGCGGTTGAAGCGTACCGCGCGCCGATGAACTCAGGGATCGTATACTGACCAAATTTGCGCAGATAGGGCGCCAGAAGCAGTACCAGCAACACATACCCGCCGGTCCAGCCGATAATGTACGCCAGACCGTCATACCCCAGCATCCAGAGCGTGCCCGCAAGCGAAATGAACGTCGCTGCGCTCATCCAGTCTGCGCTGATCGCGAGTCCATTGAAAAACGCCGGGATACGCCGCCCGGCCACATAGTACCCGTCCAGGTCGCCGGCGCGGCTGCGGATCCCAATCGCGGCATAGATGGAGACGGTCAGTGCAATCGCCCCCCAGCCGATCAGCGTGACCGGCAGAGAGAAGACGACATCGGCGATAACAATCAGAGCGCCGCCGCCAATTACCAGAGCTGCCGGCAGCAACGCATCGGTAACTGCCGGCATCGTTCCGACGACACGACCGCCGAAACGACGATCGCGCCGCGTCATCACCATTGTATAGAGCGCGGTCAGCGCCAGAAAAAGGAGCGGGGCGCCCTGCGCCCCAAGAAAATACCCAAGCGGAAAGCCGGTCAAGATCCGGATCTGGCTCAGGGCAGGCGCAAAAAGAGCAGGAAGGAACGCACCTGCTGCCCACACGAGAAGCAAGAGGCTGACCAGCCGCACATTCGACGACCAGTAAGTGGATTGTTCCGACGGCGACAGCGAGGCAGTCCGCTGCGTTTCGATGATTGTGACCGCCGGCAGATGATGGCGTTCGTTCTGACGCGGCGCATGCGGCGGCATCAGTGCACGCTGCCGATCATCGTCACGGCGCTCGATTTGCGGAAACAGCAGCGTCAGCAACATCAGCGCAATGGCGATCATCGCCAGCCAGAACATGGCGCCAACCAGCAGACCCGTCCAGTTCAGGGCAGCCTCCTCATCGATACACGGATACCATCATGCATCTGCAACAGTAATGCGGACTGGCTGAAAGACGATCGCAGTCGGCAGGGTCACATGAAACGTCGCGCCTTTGCCGATTCCTTCACTCTCAGCCCAGATTTCGCCGCCGCTGGCATACACCAGATGTCGGGCGATCGTAAGACCAATGCCGGTGCCGCCGCTGTTGCGCGTGCGCGACTTATCCACCCGGTAGAAACGTTCGAAGATCAGCGGAAGATGCTCAGATTCGATGCCGATCCCGGTGTCGCGCACCGATATGCGCACATATTCGCCGAGCGGCGTCAGCGACACCTCCACCAGACCACCGGCGGGCGTGTAGCGCAGCGCATTCGACAGCAAATTCACCATCACCTGCATCAGACGATCGGGATCGGCGTAGAGATCGAGGCACGGAACGGGCAAAAGAAGGCGCAGATCCACTTCGCATGCAGCGAATTGTGGTTGAAAACGGGCGATCAACTCCTGCAACAGTGGGCAGACATTGAACACACGCGGCTGAACGTGCAGTTCGCCCGCCTCTGCACGTGACAACAAACCGAGTTCCTCGGTCAGGCGTCGCAGGCGAGCAGCTTCGTGCAGGATCAGCGTAAACGTCTGCTCGTCTGGCGTGATGACACCATCGAGCAACCCTTCCATATACCCTTCGATGGTGGTCAGGGGCGTCCGCAGTTCGTGCGCCACATCGGCGATCAACGCCAGACGTCGCTGTTCGGTGCGATCGAGCGCTTCCGCCAGATGATTAATACTCTGGCTCAATTCAGCAAGTTCATCGTCCGAATGGATAAACATTCGATCCCGATAATACCCCTGCGCCAGGCGGCGACTCACTGCGGTGAGATCCTGAAGCGGTTCGACGATTCGCCGTGACACGAACAGGCTAACAACCACAGCTGCCGCCAGGGCGCCGAAACTGGCCAGCAGCAGCGCCTGTTCGAGAATGGACTGGAACCGGCGCTGGATCACCGACTCACCTGACAGCACCAGTACGCCATCATCCGCTCCTGACAAAGCCGCAGTCGCAGCGCTCTCCGCAATGCTGCTGCGCACCAGGATCTGCGCCGCGCCAAGCAGCACCACGATAGCTATGACGATAATGATCGCGTGCGAAACGAAGAGTTTCCAGCGGAGTTGATGGAACCAGTGCATACGCAACACGCATGGGCGACCGGCGGTTGTCGCCCCGAACAATCGTATCAACCGGTAAATTTGTATCCGACGCCGCGCACCGTCTGGATCAGTGTCGGCTCAATCGGATCATCCTCAAGTTTTCGTCGCAGAAGACTGATATGGACATCAACCACCCGATCAACGCCATCGAAATCATGCCCCCAGACCCGTTCGAGCAGTTGCTCGCGCGTAAATACGCGCCCCGGCATTGCAGCAAGCGTATAAAGCAGATCGAACTCACGCGCCGTCAACGCGACCGGTACGCCGCGACGCTGCACCTCTCGCCGCGCCACATCGATCTGGAGATCGCGAAAAGTCAACAGGGTGGACTCGGAAGGAAAGGCGACACTCATCTGACGTCGTCGACGCAGGATCGCCTTGACCCGTGCAACCAGTTCGCGCGGACTGAAAGGTTTGGTCAGGTAGTCATCGGCGCCGACGGACAGACCTACGACTTTATCGACTTCCTCAGCGCGCGCAGTCAACATGAGCACATACGGACCGCCATCGCGCTGCTGCAAGCGCCGGCAGATTTCGAGACCATCGATGCCTGGCAGCAACAGATCGAGGACGACCAGATCAGGACGCAGAGTCTGTACAAGACTCAGCGCCGACTCGCCATCGCGCGCGGTATGCACAATAAAGCCATCAGCCTTCAGATAGGCGACGACCAGATTGAGAATCGGCTCCTCATCCTCAACAACGAGGATTGTTGCGGCCATATCGATTACCTCACCGTAAGCGAAACCGGCGCGCGGATCATTGGGACAGGAACGATACGCCTATTTTACCATGGTTATGTATACGATAGAGTTGGATGACTGTCAATCCGCAGGATATCCTGGTCCGTCTCTCCTGAACTCTCCTGAACGGGTTTCTCTTCGCATCAAATGAGTAAAGAGAGATTGCCGTCGTAGCAGGGGGTGTGGAAGAGTGGAGAAAGCGGCGAGCAATCGTCCAGAACGCGCAATACTCGGCAGGACAACCGGTGGAAGAAGATCCCCAATCCATCCAGAGCAGCATCGACCGCTGCGGGTGAGTTCACATCCCCTCACCATCAGAGCACACCCGATCCACCGATTTATCCACATAATCACCGACTTATCCACAAAAACAAGTGTGTTTTCCACAAAGACGGCGCATCGTTTCCCGTGCGCTGAATGTGAGCGTCCTCCTGAGCTCAGGAGGACGCATGTGGACGGGTATCGAAGAACCGGCGTGCCGGCCTGCTACTGTTTCTTGCCCTTGTTCTTTTCGTCATCGTCGATGTCCAGGGTGTTGATGAAATCGCGGAAAAGCGAAAGCCCTTCGTCGGTTGATGTATCAGGTTCCGGTTCATCGGCCTCGGTCGCGCTGGTCAGGGTGCGCGATGCACTCTTCGGTTGCTCCTCGGCTGTGGTCTCCTCCTCGTCGAAGAGCACGCCGGCAGTCTCAAATACGTGGGTTTCGACGTAGATCGGCGCATCAGCGCGAACCGCGAGCGCAATCGCATCGCTTGGGCGGGCGTCGATCTCGATGGTGTGACTGCCCTGCTCAACGACAATCCGCGCGTAGAATGTGCTATCCTGGATGTCGTTGATAACGATGTGGCTGATCGTCGAGCCCAGTTCGCTGAAGACTGATTTGAGCAGATCGTGCGTCATCGGACGCTGTGGTTCGTGCCCCTGCATGGCGAGCGCGATCGCGTCAGCTTCGAAGGAACCGATCCAGATCGGCAGATAGCGCCGACTTTCGGCTTCGCGCAGGACGACGACACGGTGCTGTGTCAGCAGACTCACGCGGATGCTGTCAACAGTTACACGGATCATCGATCGACCTTTCTGAGGATCGCTTGCGCGTTTGAGCGCGGCAAGCGTAAAGATGCCTAATAGTAGCGTTGACTTCCATACTAACACGGTGGGAGTTGGTACGTCAAGGCGGAATCAAAACCTGGTGATCATCCCCACAGCGCGCGGCAGGCGTTCGCACAAAATCTTTCCTCGTGCTACAATGAGACGGCGTCGGAGAGGCGCACGGCGTTTCGCGTGAAACAGCACTGCAATGTCAATAATCGGCGCTTCAGAACCGTATGTTCTTGCCCTTGCCAACCAGAAAGGCGGCGTCGGCAAGACGACGACAGCGGTCAACCTCGCAGATGAACTGGCGAGGCGCGGTCAGCAGGTGCTCCTGGTTGATTGCGATCCGCAGGGAAACGCAACGACCAGCCTGGGCATCCCCAAACGCGACCTGAGCTGTTCGACGTATGAGGCAATCGTAGGCATCGCCGGTCTGGATCGAGCGATCCGGTCGACCGGCCGCGCCGGGCTGGATATTGTGCCGGCCAATGAACATCTAGCTGGCGCCATGGTCGAACTGGTCACCGCCGAACGGCGAGAATGGCGCCTCGCCGATGCACTTGGGCAGGTGGTCGGGTATGACTGGGTGCTGCTCGATTGCCCTCCCTCCCTCGGATTACTGACCCTGAACGCGCTTTGTGCAGCGCGCGGCGTTGTCATTCCGCTTCAGTGCGAGTACCTGGCGCTCGAAGGGCTGGCGCAGTTGAAGGGGACGATCGAGCGTGTCCGCGACCATCTGAACCCGCGCCTGACAATTGTCGGGGTTGTGATGACCATGTTCGACGGTCGAACCAACCTCGCGCAGCAGGTTGTCGAAGAGGTGCGTCGTTACTTCCCGCAACGCATTTTCAACACCCTGATTCCGCGCAGTGTGCGCATCAGCGAAGCGCCCAGCCATGGGCGAACCATTGCAGAGTACGATCCATCCAGTCGTGGCGCGCTTGCGTATGCCGCGCTCGCCGATGAGATGCTGCGTCGCATTGATCGACAGGCAGTTGTGCGATGAAACGTCCTCGTGGGCTTGGCAGCGGTCTTGCTGCGTTGATCCCTGGTGATGCGGAACGATCTGTGGTGCGTGAGGTGTCGGTCGACAGCATCGACGCCAATCCGTATCAACCACGCACCGGTTTTGATGAGTCTGCTCTCGATGAACTGGCAGCGTCCATCCGTGAGCACGGAATCATTCAGCCGCTGATCGTCACTGAACGGGACGATGGTCGCTATGAGTTGATCGCCGGTGAACGTCGTCTGCGCGCCGCTCGCCGCGCGGGTCTCAATCGTGTGCCGGTGATCGTCCGCGAAAGCACGCACCAGCAGGCGCTCGAACTGGCGTTGATCGAGAACATCCAGCGTGCCGATCTCAACGCACTCGAAGAGGCGCGCGCCTACCAGACGCTGAAGGATGAGTTCGGTTTGAGCGATGAGGCGATCGCACAACGGGTTGGGCGAAGCCGCGAAGCCGTGGCTAATACGCGCCGTCTCCTGGGACTTGCGCCGGTTGCTCAACAGGCGCTCCTCGCCGGACGCATCAGCGCCGGTCACGGGCGCGCACTGCTCAAACTCGCCGATGCTGCGGCGCAGGAAGCGACGGTGGCCGCCATTATCGATCACGACCTGAATGTGCGCGAGGTGGAACGCCTCACCGACCACGCACGGACAATCGGCGACATCCGTGGTGCGCTTGCGGCTGTTCGCTCGCATCTGCCGCAAGCGACGCCGGTCAAACGTCAGCGCGCTTCCCGGTCATCTGACCTGTCGCCGGACGACCAGAACATCCGCCGCGAACTCGAGCGTCTGCTCGGTACGCCGGTGAGTCTGGCGCGCACTGAACGTGAACTCAGAGTTACCATTGTGTTTCATACTGAAGAGAAAGTGCAGGAGTTCTTCGATCGTCTCTCAATGGACAGATAGCGCCAGTCGATCATTCGAGAACAGTCGGTCGTGCTCTTCTGAAGGCATGCAGGCGGCGGAGGTTGGGTTGATGTTCACAAAACGATACAATAAGCAAATCCGTCGATGGACGGCCGATCTGGCAGCGCGAACGCTTGGCCGGACCGGCATCCATCCATCGACGCTGACGGTTCTGAATCTGCTGTTGACAATGGCAAGCGTCTGGTGGCTGGCATCTGGGCAGTTTTTTGTCGGCGGATTGATCGTCGCGTTCGCCAGTCTGTTCGATGTGCTCGACGGCGCACTGGCGCGCGCCACGAACCAGGTCAGTCGATTTGGTTCGTTCCTCGACTCCACCCTCGACCGCTATGCGGATATGTTGATCCTCCTCGGATTGCTGATCTACTTCGAACGTCTGTCGCCTCATGCCGCCGAAACATTCCTCATCTTCGCCGCTGCTATCGGTTCGCTGCTGACCAGTTATATCCGCGCTCGCGCTGAAGGATGCGGCTTCGATGGCAAGGCGGGGTTGCTCGAACGCCCTGAACGAATCGCCCTGATCGTCCTCGGGCTGCTGACCGGCTGGGTCACGCTGATGCTCTGGTGTTTGGCTGTTCTGAGCAACATCACTGCGATCCAGCGCTTTGTCCACGTGTGGCTGCAGAGTCGCGCCGAGCCGGTCGCCAAACGTCCGCTCCCTGCCGTGGAACGTGGGAAGTAAACGAGCACAGGACGCTATGCCGGGACGGAATATGGTACAATTTTGTCGCCTGTTCTTTCAGGTGCGACGCATACGCCGTCACGTGCATGTTGCTTGAACTCAACATCAGCGATTTCGCAATCATCGAGCGCCTTAATCTGCGCTTCTGCAACGGGTTCAACGTCCTTACCGGCGAAACCGGCGCCGGTAAGTCGATCATTATCGATGCGCTGGGGACGCTGCGCGGCGACCGTACTGATCCGTCGTTCGTGCGATCCGGCTGTGAACGCGCCCGAATCGAAGGGGTGTTCAGCATCACTGACCGTCCCGACCTCCTGCCAATCCTCGATGAGTATGGTCTGCGCGATGATGACGATCAGGTGATCCTGTCGCGTGAGATCATCCGCGAAAGCGGGCGGAGCGTGGCGCGCGTCAATGGTCGTGCGGTCAGCAGCGCCGTGTTGCGCGATATCGGTAGCCGCCTGGTCGATATTCATGGGCAGCACGAGGGACAGTCGCTCTTCAACAGTCGCACCCACAGCGAGATGCTCGACCGTTTTGGCGGTCTGATCCTGTTGCGCGAGCAGGTTGCAGCACAGGTTGCGGCATTGCGCCATGTGCGTGATGAACTCGAGATGCTGCGCAGTGCTGCTGCACGCCGTGCTGAACGCATTCAGGAACTGACCTTCCTCCTGGAGGATGTCCGTGCTGCACGCCTGCGTCTGGGCGAGGAAGATGAACTGCTGCGCGAACGCGCCCTGCTTCAGAACGGCGCGCGTATTACCGAACTGGTTGCAACAGCATATGCGCTGCTCTACACCGGCGATGAAAGCGGGCGGCGCGCCGCCCGGTCGGCTGTTGAACTCCTTGGCGCGATCAGCGACACGCTCGCCGAACTGGCGCGTCTCGACCCGGCGCTCCACCAGGCCGCCGAACAGGCTGCCGACCTTCTCTACAACGTGGAGGACCTCGCGGCGCGCGTGCGCATCTATCGCGATGCGATGGAGTTCGACCCGGCGCGGCTCGATGCTATCGAGGACCGTCTGACGTTGATCCGCGACATGCAGCGAAAGTACCGCGGGAGTATCGAACAGATTCTTGAACGGGCGGCGTCTGCAGAGGCGGAGATCGAACGCCTGACCCGCAGCGCCGAGCATCTGGCTGACCTCGAAGCGGAAGAGCAACGCCTGCTCAAGGAGGTTGGCCGTCTTGCAGGGGAGTTGTCTCAGCGGCGCCGGGAAGCAGGTGATCGCCTAGCGCAAGTTGTGGAACAGGCGGCGCGCGATCTGGCGTTACCGCACGTGCGCTTTGCGGTGCATATCGAACAAACCGAAGACGCGAACGGCATTCCGCTCGTGGTCGATGGCGTCGAAAAACGCCTGGCGTTCGATCGAACCGGCATTGATACCGTCGAATTCCTGCTGTCGCCGAACCCGGGCGAGCCGCTCAAACCACTGGCGCGGATCGCGTCGGGCGGTGAGAGTGCGCGCCTCCTGCTGGCGCTGAAATCGATCCTTTCGCGCGTCGATGATATTCCAACCCTCGTGTTCGACGAGATCGACGTCGGTGTTGGGGGGCGCGCCGGTCAGGTGGTGGGCGAAAAACTCTGGAGCATCAGCGATTGCCATCAGGTCGTCTGTATCACACATCTGCCGCAGGTTGCCGCATTTGCCGATGCGCACTATGTGATTACGAAAGTCATCGGTGATGGGCGCACGCGCACAGTGGTCGAGCAGCTCGATGATGCGCAGCGACCGCACGAGATTGCCGCTATGCTCGACGGCACGCCCGTAAGTGAACATAGTCTTCGCAGCGCGATCGATATGCTTGAACGGGCGCGCGCATATAAGCAGCAGAGCGAACGCGCCCCCATCGCCTGAACTGCAGTGGTCTGGCGCTTGTAGATGCG
>JBEPYG010000133.1:0-10805 GCA_041641515.1 Roseiflexus sp. | reverse complement strand
CACGCTCCCTTGAATCACCCCGCTCGCGGTGGGGAGATACAGGGGGGCAGCGATGACAACCAGGCGAGCTGAGCTGTTGCCCCCACAACGTCGACGTGCCCGACGCCGTAGAATGGTGGAGTACTATCGGCTATGAACGCAGGCGCGCCCACGCTCGACATGGGAGAACGCGCGCAGCGTTTCACTTGCGGCGATTTTTTGCAGCGTGCCCACGCGCTCCACGGGTGAACCCCGTCGAGGCATGGCGGCGCCGGGCCCCAACCGGGCAAGTCCCGTCCGCGCAGGCTATAGTAGGTGCTGGAAGACCATCAACCGCCAGCCAGGGTTATGGCGTGTCATGGCAATTCATGCCTGCACCGGCGCATCAGGGACGTGACGGTGGCGCCGGCGGGCGGGGCGGATTGGGTGGATCGGGCAGGTTGGGGAGACGGGGCGCATCCGGCGGCATGGGCCACCTTTCCGGCTCGTCATCGCCATCCGGTTCATCAGGTTCAACCGGAGGCGTGGGAATACCGGTGGGCCAGGGGACGTTCGGCAGCCAGATTCCATCTGGCGGACAGGGAGCGCCTGGTGGCCAGTTCCCATCCGGCGGACAGGGAACACCGGTGGGCCAGGGGACGTTCGTCGGCCAGTTCCCATCTGGTGGACAGGGAACGCCGGTGGGCCAGGGGACGTTCGTCGGCCAGTTCCCGTCTGGAGGGCACAGAACACCGGCGTGCCAGGGACTATCGCCTGGTTCAGGGGTTTCAGGAGGCCGAATTTCTGGTGGCGCAGCTACTGGCGGGGTAGGGAGATCGACCGGAGGACGTGGTTGCACCGGTGTGGTATGGGGGCGCCTGGTGGGGACCGGTGTAACGATTGGCTCCTCCGGGATCGGGGTTGCAGGCACAGTGGCCTGTTGATCCTCATTCACATCGGGCGCTCTGGTTGGGAAAGGTACAACCACGGTTGCCATCGGCGTCGGAACAACCGGCGTGGCTGTAGCAGCGACGCGCACGGTTGGGGTGAATGTCGGCGTCGGCAACGGCACAGGTTCACCGCGTAGCGGCGCAGCGGACCTCAGATCACGGGTTGTGTGGCGGGCATCTTCGACCATCTGGCGAACGGTTGACGGTGCAATGGCGTGCAAATCGTTCAACTGCCGTTCATAGCGTTCCAGTGTTTCATCGACCCCATCGAACCATTGTACAGGCTCCTGACGCAGAAGCACCGCAACCATTTCCAGCTCGACGCGATACGCTTCCAGTGCAGTGCGCACATCGGCGTCTCGCGCGGCGGATGCCAGCTGGCGCGCTTCGGCGAGCCGCCTGCCGGCAAAATCGAGGCGCAGCAGCGCATCACTACGATCAGTGAGCGATGCTGCCAGCTGCAGCGCTTCGACAGACCGTTTCACAGGGTACAGTGCATCACCAGGAAGCGACGCATCGGCAGCATACACGGCGCCGCCTCCCACAAGAACGAGCGCCAGCATCGCCATCACCCAGTAATGGCTCAACGTGTTGCTGAGCGCGGTCAGGGCGCGATGCTGAATGACGCGACACGCAGCCCGGCTTTTGTCGAGCAGACGGGACACTTCGCCGTGCGGAAGATCCTGGAAGAAGCGCAGGACGATCACACGGCGCTGATCTGGCGGCAATTCCGCAATGGCGCTGGCGATCGTCGCCGATTCTTCGTTGGCGATGACGCGATCAAGCGCGCTCTCCTGACCGTCGTTGAGGGCAGGGTCATCGACAAGTGTGCATGCAGGATGTTGAGTGCGGTAATAGTCGATTACCAGGTTGTGCGCAATCTGATAGAGCCAGCTCGAGAAGCGATACCCGCGCTGTTCGTATGCCGGCATCGCTTCCCAAGCTTTCAGAAACACCTGCCCGCAGAGATCTTCGGCTTCCGCCGGTTCACGCACGCGCGCCAGGATGAACCGGTAGATGGCGGCGCTGTACTGCTGGTAGAGAACACCGAAGGACTCAGCATCACCAGCCGCCGCCCGGGCAATCAGTATCTCTTCATCTGGCTCTATCTGATGCATCATACGGGTTACCGCACCACGATTGGCAGGACAATCCGCACTATTGCTGGTGGCGCCTCGGCAACGCCCATCGGGTCGATGCCTGCCTGGCTGATCACCGGTTCAGTCGTCAGGGTCGGCGGCTTGCCCGCAGCCAGGGTTGTTGCCGTTTCAGCGACTGAAACGCCGCCAGGTGTGATGCTCAGATTGTACGTCGATCGAGCTGCGCCGTAGACCACGAACAGATATATCCCGGCGCGCGGCGTCGTAAAACTAAGCGTGTCGACCGCTGTGCCGTCCAGCGTGCTTGCGCCATCAGGCCATCCCAGGTTGCCAGGATACCATACGTACAGGTCGGCATCACCGCTCACCGTTTCGAGCCGAGCTGTGACCTGCTCTCCGACTTTGTAGGCGACCAGATAGGCGTCGATGCCACCGAACGCGACGGTCTCACCGGGCAGGAGCAGACTGACGAAATCGAGGCTGCTGCGGGTGAGGATCGAGATGTTGCCGGCTTCGTCCGCCACCCATACGCCGATGAAATGGGTTCCTGCCGTGCCGCCGAGACGCCACTCGCGCGTCGAACGGAACTCTTCCCAAACGCCAGGCGTGATGACCTTCCAGTGTGGCGCCGGTTCGGTGACCAGTTGCCATTCGCGGATGAGCATGCGGCGCACGCCAACATTATCGGAGGCATTGATCCGAAGGGTCACATCTCGCTCCGTCACCACATCCGCGCCCTCAATTGTGAGTTGCGCTGTTGGCGGGCGTATGTCGCGCGGAGGCATCTCTGGCATCAGCACGACGACCGCGTGCCGATCCAGAGAGACGTTGCCGCTGATAATAGTTGCTTTGTTCATCACCGGCTTCGGGCGGGCAACGACTCCAGCTGGACGCGCCTGATAGGTCAATGGCACAGAACTGCCAGCCGGAACAACGACATCATTCCAGCGCAGCGTGCGATTCGCCGGGATGTAGTTGCCGCCAGATCCCGCAACGTATTCCAGATCGACCGGGATTGGATCGACGACATTGACAGTCAGCGATACAGCACTGCTGTTGTGAAGCCGGATGGTGTAGGTGACTGTATCGTCAGGACCTAGAACGACCTGCGACGGGTACTTGATCGAACCGGCTAGGTGCGCCGGGACGGGCGGCCGAGGCGCTGGCGGTCCCCCTTCCGGCGGCACAAGCATAACCCTTGCGGAACGGGTCAGGGTAGCTCCGCCATAGGTAATGACTGCCGTGTTGATGTAGGGCGTCGCAGTCAGTACATACAGGTTCGACACGACTGTGAACGAGAGCACGGTTGATCCACCAGCCGGAACATTGACGTCGCTCCACGAAACCGTGCGTGTCGTCGTGTCATAACTGCCTCCGCGCACGTGATCCATCCAGAGCGGCAACTGATCGGAAACACTGGCGACAACCGGATTGCTCCCGCTGTTTCGCAGAGTGATCGTATAGACCAGTTCCTCGCCAGCGGCGACCGCGCCTGGCGACGCGGTCTTGGTCGAACCGGCGAGCGCATCACCCGGAGGAGGCGTTCCCGGACCAGGGTTCAGAGTCACGAACGTCCAGCGCATAAACCGGTAGTTCTCGCTTGCAATTGCCGCAACAATCGTCACATCTTTACTGGCAGTCACGCTGGACATCTGACGAGCGCGCAGCGTCAACGGGACGGAACCGCCGCCGGGCACATTCACCCGTTCCCACGAAATCGCACGATTGGCCGGATCATAGGTGGCGCCTGTCGCCGAGCCGGAGATATACTCCATCTCTGACGGCAAAACAACCGTTACATCAGCGAGTACAGTGCTGCTGGAGTTGCGCAGCGTAACTGTAATGGTCGTTTCTTCACCGGGTGTCAATGCCGAACGCGATGATGTGATTGTCGTGCCGTTGAGACCGGGATCGGGGAAGGGCCATGCAAACGCCGGCGTGAGAAACGATGCAAACAGTGGAATGATAATCAGCAACACGACAGAGAGCGATGCTGGGCTGGATCGACGCGGTTGCAACAGAGTTCTGGCGAACAGAGACATCAATTGCCCCCCTTGCATACGAGCGCGCCAGCAAAGACGCGCACAAATTACCGTTTTCTCCCACGTATAACGAAAAGATTTTCAAAACGTTACAGTCGGCGCCAGCGTTTCGCCCCAAGTGTTGTAGCGCACCATACGAACATGCCCTTCCACGGCAAGCGCTGCAACATACGCGGGCATTAGCTTCAGATCGACGATCTGCCAGCGTTTCGCAATGGATGGTTCGGGATCCGGCAGAACGGTGAACGAATCAAGGGAAAGCGCAAGACCTTCCCCGCGCGCTTTGAGATACGCCTCTTTACGCGTCCAGCAGCGGAGAAAGCCCTCGAGCCGATGTTTCGGGCTCCAGCGCCTCCAGCGCAGCGACTTCATCCGCCGAGAAGAAACACCGCGCCAGCTGGTCCCAGTCGAGATCGGGACGAATCTGCTCGACATCCACCCCGATCTCGCGCCCACCGGCAATAGCACAGAGTGCCAGATCGCCAGAATGGGACAGATTGAACCGGATGGCGGTATCACCATCGATGGCGGGCTTACCGTATGCCAGTGTGCGGATTCGTACGCTGGACGGCATGACGCCCAGGTATCCGCTCAGGATCGATCGCAGCGCCGCATGAGCGACAATGAAGCGATCCTGATCGCGTGGACAGCGAAACCGTAATGCACGCGCACGTTCATCGTCGCTGAGCATGCCCCAAAGCGAGTGCACTACGGCGACCTGCCGATCGAGGCGGATGATCCAGACATGAACGTCGCCTGCGTCAGGGGTGCAAAACGCACCCGCCTGCATGGAATCTGGCTTGACACCCAACGGCTTCACAAATATGCACCCAGTTCGTGCGTGATCATCTGATGCACCAGCTGCTGCGATGTTGTCGGATAGAAATGTCCGCCGGGGAACATATGCAGCCTAAAATCAACACTGGTATGTACACGCCAGGCATCCAGTTCATCAGGTGTCACCGAGTCGTCCTGCCATCCGCCACAGGCGACAATCGGGCATTCGAGCGGTCGATCCGGTTGATAGACATAGGTCTCACAGGCGGTAAAATCGGCGCGCAGGATCGGCAGAAAAATCTGGCGCAACTCCGGATGCGCCAGCACCTCGGTTGATGTGCCGTTGAACGACTGCACCAGCGACCACAGTTCATCGTCGGGAAGCGTATGCGCTGGCGGGTGGCGGGCAGGGAGATGTGCTGCGCGATACGCCGACAGATAGAGGCGCATCGGCATGACTCCCGCCTCGCGGCGCAACCAGCGCGCCAGCTCAAAAGCGAGCAGGGCGCCCATGCTATGACCAAAGAAGACGGTCGGGCGATCGAGAAGGAAAGAAAGAAGCGCTGGCGCCATTGCCGCGATCAGCGACGGGACGGTAGTGCAGAGCGGTTCGAGATAGCGCGTCTCGTGCCCTGGCAATTGCACGGCGCAGACCTCGATCCAGTCAGGCAGCGATGCCGTCCAGCCGGCGAAGGAAGAGGCGCCAGCGCCACTGTGCGGCAGACAGATCAGACGAACCTTCGGGCGATAGCTGACGCCAAAGCGCACAACCCAGCGTTTACTGTCAGACAGATACTGCATCGGTCTCCTGCATGAGCGTCTGCGACAGCAACCGGCGCACAGGGGCATTGAAGGCAACAACGACTGCAACGATGACCAATAGCACCCCACACCCGAAAAAAATCACCGGAATGTTCTGACCGGTCATATCGGCGAGGGCGCCGGTCAAACCCGCAGCCAGCGGCGAAATGCTAGCTGCCAGCGTTCCGAGCACTGCGAACACGCGGCCGCGCAGGTCGGCAGGGGTAGAAAGTTGTACCACAGTAACCACGATGATCGAAAGCACTCCCCCTGCTGCACCAATGATGGGCGCGCAGGCGAGTACCAGGAACGGCGCGGCATACCCCAGCGCCATATACCCGACAGCCTCGACACCCATGGCGCCGATGGCGAACAGTGCACGCTTCCAGCCGTTCAGCGGCAACACTCCGGCAATCACCGCGCCGAGCAGACCGCCAAACCCGTATGCCGCCACGAGATACCCATACCAATCGGGTCCACGACCAAGAAAGTCTTCGACATAGAATGGCATCAGCACCAGGATCGGCATCACCAGCGCGCCGCTGATAGCTGATGCGAGCGCCAGCGTGCGCAAACCATCCTGCCGCCAGAGATAGCGAAACCCCTCGATGGTGTCGGTCAGAACGACGCGCCCCTGCTCACGCCACGTCCGGCGCGGCGGCAGGGCGCGCGGCGGTGGCGTGATCAACGCTTCACCACCCGCTGCCAGCAGAAACGAAAACGCATTGATGAGCATCATGAGCGGCGCGCCAAGGATGCCAAGCAGCAATCCCCCCAATCCTTGACCCACAAACGTGGCAATCTTCAGCGCAATTTCCATGAACGAATTGGCCGCCTGAACACGATGGGTTGGGACAAGGTCCGGAATGATAGCTGTAATCGCCGGCTCGAAGGCAGTGCCAAGGATCGTGAGCAGGAACGCAATGACAAAGAGCCAGATAAGCGTCAGAGTTGTTGCTTCCGGCGCCATGAACATCAGCGCCGCCAGCGAGAGAATCGCCAGCCCGCCAATGAGATCGCTAAGTGCAATGATGTTCCGCCGCGAATACTGATCAACGATGGCGCCGCCGAATGGACCCAACACGACCGACACGATGCCAACGACCATGAGCAGCGAACCGATCACGGTTGCCGAGCCGGTTATATCCTTGAGCCAGAACAGGATCGCAATACTGTACGCCTGCGTCCCGAACTGGCTCACCAGTTGCCCGCTCCAGAGCAGCAGGAAATTTCGGTTCCACAACCGGTGCTGTGTAACAATGCGTTGGCGCGTCGATATCATTGTCTCACCGTCCCTGCGCTCTGGCACGCTGCAATTCGGTTGCAAGCGCCGTAGTAATGCACGCTTCCAGCCGACGCGCAAGCGCATGGACGTGCGGCGGGTGCAGCATGCTGATATGGTCACCAGGAACCTCGAAGACATCCACGCCGCCAGACGCCAGACGTCCCCATCCCATATCCCCATCGTTCGCGGTCAGCACACGACCCGCCGATCGATCGAAACGCACGGTCAGATCAGCGGTCAGTCGCTCCAGCGCGCGCTGGAACCGGTTACCGGTCGCCGGCGGCGTATCGCCCGGATGCTGGACAGCGGCGCGGATCAGCGTGATACGCCCGTTATACGGCGGCGGCGTGTACCGACGCCATGCCCCGGTGTGCGTTCTGAGCAAATCGACGAAGAGCGTGAATTGCTCTGGAGTTACATCGGGCAGAATCCAGCCGATCCGCCGCCCTTCGTCGAACACCAGTCGCACCTGATCGGCATACTCCAGATCGCGCAGTTGCGCGGCGGTAACTGGAATATGCCCGCCAAAGACCGACTCAAGATACGCGGCAGTATCGACAGGCTCATCGCCAGGAACCCCCGGTCCCTGATCGAGAAGCGCCAGCAGCGCCACCCGTTTGCCGCGCCGTTCTAGTTCGACAGCGGTCGCATATGCTAGAATGACCCCCAGCGACCAGCCGCCGATCAGGAACGGACCATCAGAATCGACGCTCAGCATGGCATCGGCATAGTACGCCGCCATCGCTTCGATGCTTGTATGCAGCGGCTCTTTACCGTCTATTCCACGCGCCTGAATCCCATAGAATGGTCGCCGGGTCGGCATATGCCTGGCAAGTTCAACATACCAGTGCACACTGCCGCCCGACGGATGGATCCAGAAAAACGGTGGTTGCGCGTCGCCGTTGTGCAAAAGCACGAGAGCGGCCGATGCGGCGCCTGACTCACGCCGCAATTCATGCGCCAGTTGCTCGACCGTCGGAAAGCGAAACAGGGTCGCCAGGTCGATCCGCCGCCCCAATCGCCGCTCGATATGGGCAGCGAGACGCACCGCACTGAGCGAATGACCGCCGAGTTCAAAGAAATTGTCGTGGATGCCAACAGGTTCGGCAGCTAGCACGTCCTGCCAGATGGCAACCAGTTCACGTTCCAGATCGTCGCGCGGCGCAACGACAGCGCGTTGCGTCAGCATTGGCGCACTACGCGCCTGCAACGCCCTTCGGTCGATCTTGCCGTTCGCATTCAGGGGCAGTTCGTCGAGCAGAACGAACGCAGACGGAATCATGTACTCTGGGAGACTTGCGCGTAAAAATGATCGCAACTGCGAAACCAGAGCATCATTCTTGCCGCTGCCAGTCTCCGGCACGAGATATGCCACCAGCCGGACATCCCCAGGAGCCTCTGCACGCGCAACGACTGCTGCTGCGCACACCGCAGGATGCCCGCAAAGCACAGCCTCGACCTCGCCAGGCTCGACGCGATACCCGCGAATCTTGACCTGGTCATCGATCCGGCCAAGGAACTCGAGATTGCCATCGGGCAACCAGCGCACCAGATCGCCCGTGTGATAGAGACGCACCGTTCTATGCACAGCAACGCTCGCAGCGTCTGGAACTGGACATCCCTGCTCATCTGCGGGACACTCCACAAACCGCTCCGCCGTCAATTCTGGACGGTTCAGATAACCACGCGCCAGATGAATGCCACCGATGCACAATTCCCCCGGCACGCCAACCGGTAACAGACGACGGTAGCGGTCGAGAACGAACAGGTGCACATTCGCCAGTGGTCGTCCGATCGGAACGGAGCCGATATCGGGCAATACGCCGGTATCCAGATAGAAACTCACTTCCACCGTCGCCTCGGTCGGTCCATAGGCATTCACAAACCGGCGCCCCGGTCCCCAGCGATGGGCGACATCGACCGGGCAGCGTTCGCCACCAGCGATGACGACGCGCAGATCGGGGAGATTGTCGTCGGGCAGAGCCGCCAGCAGCGATGGCGTGATAGTGGTCGTGGTTACACGCTGACGTCGCAGGAACGCGACAAGCGCCATCGGATCGGCGATTGTTTCATGTGGTGCGACGACAAGCGTTGCACCGCCAGCAAGCGCCATGGCGATTTCGGCGACCGATCCATCGAAACCGAATGAGAAGAAACGCAGCACCCGGCTCTCGGGCGTGATCGCGCACTCATCCTGCACGACTTCTGTCAGATTCGCCAGCCCGCGATGCTCGACCAGCACACCCTTGGGCTTGCCAGTTGATCCGGAGGTGTAGATGACATACGCCAGGTTATCCAGTCCTGCTCCACCTTCAAGGTCGGTGACCGGCTCATCGATCAGGTCATCCCAGGCGTCGGGTAAGGCGATCAGGGGCAGGCGATCGGCAATACTGGCGCGAAGTTGTTCCACACCGCTCGCTTCACGGTTCTCTGGGGCGCCACTCGCCGATCGGACGATGAGCGCTAGTGTCGGTTGGGCATCATCGATCATGAACAGCAATCGTTCGAGCGGATAGGTGGGATCCAGGGGAAGATAGGCGCCACCTGCTTTGAACACGGCAAGCACAGCAATGATCTGATCGATTGAACGTTCAGCGCAGATTGCAACAAGGGTTTCAGGTCCGACTCCGCGTTTGCGCAGGTAATGCGCCAGACGATTGGCACGCCGGTTCGCTTCAGCATACGTGATCGCTGTATCGTCCGTGACTATCGCAATCGCCTCTGCACGCTGGCCGGCAACACGCTCGAAACGGCGATGGAACGGCTCTTGCGGGAATGGCGCATCGGTTGCGCGCCATGCAGCGAGTTGCGCATATTCGCCAGCGGTCAGGATCGGAACCGAAGCGAGCGGGCGAAGCGGATCGGCAACAAATCCATGGAGGATGGTTTGCAGATGGGCGGCCATGCGCTGAATCGCGTCATCATCAAAATGATTGGCGTCGTATAGAATGTGCAGCATCATCTGATCGCCAACGCCGACTCCCAGCGTCAGTGGATAGTTGGTCTGCTCTACCGATCGCACCAGTTCGATGTCCAGCGCACTGTGCGACCCTTTCAGCGCTTCGGCAACAGGATAGTTTTCAAAGACCAGCAGACTTTCAAAGAGTGGTTCTCCGCGCGGGATCTCGCTCCAGCTCTGAATCTGGAACAAAGGCGTATATTCGAACTGGCGCGCCACAATCTGGCGCGCCTGAATCTCGACAAGCCACGCAATGACCGCTTGATCAGGGGCGATCCGTACACGCACCGGCAAAGTGTTGATGAACAGCCCAGGAATCTCTTCGATGCCTGGCAACTCCGGTGGACGACCTGCAACCGTTGCACCAAACACCACATCATCCTGCCCGCTGTAGAAACCGAGCAACAATGCCCATGCCCCCTGAATAAAGGTATTGAGAGTCAGTCCGTGGCGACGCGCCAGGTCGCTCAACGATGCGGTCGCTTCAGCCGTCCAGATCACCCGAACCGAACGATATATCGCCTGATCAGAGGCGTCCATGCGTTCGATGCCAAACGGCGTGGGAGCAGCGAATCCTGCCAGGTAACTGCGCCAGAACCGTTCGGCTGCCAGCAGATCCTGGCGACGCAGCCAGGCGATGTAGGAGCGGTACGGTCGCGTCGGTGGCAGGACAGGGCTGCGTCCTTCCACGAATGCGGCATAGCATGCCAGAACTTCGCGCAGTACCAGTGGCGTCGACCAGCCATCGAGCAAGGCGTGGTGGTAGGTCCACACAACATACCATTCGTGATCTGCTGTCTGAAGCAAAGACACGCGCATGAGCGGCGGATCGATCATCGTAAACCCTTCGAGCCGGTCTGCTTCGCAGTATGCGTCGAGTCGGGCCGGCAGCGTAGCGGAAGGATCGCGGCGCCAGTCGAAATGATGGATCGG
>JBEPYG010000132.1:0-10834 GCA_041641515.1 Roseiflexus sp. | reverse complement strand
ACTCGGCTTGGCGCTCTTTCCGGCAGAGACGCAGAAGCGCCTGGTGCTCATCTCGGATGGCGGCGAGAACGCCGGGCGTGTGGCGGACGCCGCACAACTCGCAGCTATTCGGAACGTGCCGATCGATGTCGTTTACCTGCCGGGCGAACAGGGTCCTGATGTGATCGTTACCGGTCTCAGCGCGCCCGCTGTTGTGCGTGAAGGGCAGGATCTCGTGCTGCAGGCGAATATCGCGTCCAACTATGCAACCAGTGGACGCCTGCAAACCTTTGTCGATGGGCAACTGATCGGCGAGCAGGAACTATCCATTTCTGAAGGATCGAGCGCGATCGATATTCGCGTGCCGTCGGGCGAAACCGGGTTTCGCCGTCTCGAAGTGCGCCTCGACGCCGATGGCGACACCGAAATGCAAAACAACCGGGGCGCGGCGTTCACCGAAGTGCTGGGACCGCCGCGCCTGCTGTTGATTGCCGCCGATGAGGCGCGCGCTGCCAATCTGCGCAACGCGCTGCGCGCCGCCGAGGTGCGTGTGGACGTTCTCCCGCCTGATCGGGCGCCGGTCACTCTCGACCAGCTCGGCGCGTATGCCGGGGTGATAATTGTCGATACGTCCGCGCGTGACATGCCACGTGCACTGATGGAGACGCTGCCTGTCTATGTGCGTGAACTCGGACGCGGACTTGCGATGGTCGGCGGCGTCGACTCATTCGGCGCTGGCGGGTACCGGCGCACACCGCTGGAACCGGTGCTGCCGGTGCTGCTCGATCCGCTCGATACCACGATGCAACCCGATCTGGCGCTGGTGATGGTGATCGATCGCAGCGGCAGCATGTCGCAAGTGGTCGGGGGAAGCCGGCGTAACCGGCTCGATCTCGCTAAAGAAGCAGTCTATCAGGCAAGCCTGGGTTTGACCCCGATCGACCAGGTGGGGCTGGTTGTGTTCGATGACATAGCGAACTGGGTGCTGCCGCTGCAACGATTGCCCTCGGTGGTCGAGATCGAACGGGCGCTCGGTTCGTTTGGGATTGGCGGCGGCACAAATATCCGGCCAGGCATCGAACAGGCAGCTCGAGCGCTGGCGGCGGCTGATGCAAAGATCAAGCACGTTATTCTGCTCACCGATGGCTTTGCGGAAAGCAACTACAGCGATTTGATCGCGCAGATGCGTGCAGCTGGCGTCACGATTTCAACGGTTGCCATTGGCGAAGACGCCAATCCCAATCTGGTTGATGTGGCGAACGCCGGCGGCGGACGTTTCTATAATGTGACCAGGGTCGAAGATGTACCGCGCATCTTTCTGCAGGAAACGATCATTGTCGCCGGGCGCGACATTGTCGAGCAGCGCATCGAACCGCAGGCAGGGCTTCCATCGCCGGTCATCCGCAGTCTGGGCGGGCTGCCGCCGCTCTACGGCTACAATGGCACAGAGGTGCGTGAAGCGGCGCGCACGTTGCTGTTTACACCCGATGGCAAGCCATTACTGGCGCAGTGGCAGTATGGGTTGGGGCGCGTTGTCGCCTGGACGAGCGACACGCATGGACGCTGGGCGCGCGATTGGATCGACTGGGAGCAGTTTCCACGCTTTGCCGGCGGGCTGGCCGATCTTCTGCTTCCGCCACGCGAAAGCGGGTCGCTCGAACTCCGTGCGACTGCCGCCGGCCCGCGCGCATTTCTGGAATTGACCGCTCAGGATGAGCAGGGACGGCCGCTCAACAATCTGGTGATTGCAGGGCGCGCCGTTGACCCGCAGAATCAGGGAACAGCGGTCCAGTTTCAGCAGATCGGTCCAGGCCAGTATCGCGCGGTCGTCGATACATCGTCGCCGGGCGTATACCTGGCGCAGGTGGCAGCTGCCGATGCGGAAGGACGGCAGATCGGCGTTGCTGTAACCGGCATTGTGGTCAGTTACTCGCTGGAATACAGCGCACAACGCGCAAATCTGCCATTGCTCACTGAGGTCGCAGGTATCAGTGGCGGACGGATCGATCCTCCTCCTGAAACTGCGTTTGTTTCACCCAATCAGAATGTTGGTTCGGTTCGTGAGATCGGGTTTCCTCTGCTCTGGCTGGCGCTTGTGCTGTGGCCCCTCGACATTGCCGTGCGGCGCGTGATGCTGCGGATGGAGGATGTGGCGCCCTGGCTGGAACGGTTCCGCCAGCGGCGTCGTTCCGCCGTTTCGCTCCCGCAAGCTGCTGCAACGATGACACGACTCGGCGCTGCCAAACGCCGCGCAACCATGGCACGCTCGTCAGTAGCGCGCAGCGACGCCGGTCCGGACCAGCCTGCGACGCCGTCTGCCGCCGTACAGCTCCGTCAGCAATCCCCGCCTCCTTTGGAGAAGCCAAAGCCTGCCCAGGAGACCGACGCTGCCAGGTCTCAAACTAGACCGTCTCGGGAGCGTTCAGGCTCGTCGGCCGACGCAGAGGAACAGTTTGCCCGACTGCTGGCAGCAAAACAGCGCGCACGCCGCAAGTCCGAGGATCGGTAAGTGCTACCGGTGTACCGTGCTCTGCCACGACCTGCCGGCACATACCTGGTTTAGCAGAACAGCGTAAACTGACACTCTCGCAACAACGGCTGTCCGTCTTCTTTGGCAACTCGCCGTTCGCTGAAGAATCCCTCAACTTTCAGCGGGATACCAGCTGCTTATCGTTGATAATGCTGCATTTGCCATGGGCGATTTGAGGCTTTGTGACGCTAGGAGTGGTATTCTGCAATCAAAAATGGCAATTACTCATCGCCTGCTCCCGCGCACAACGGAAACTCAGCAATGCGCAGGTTCGTGCATCCGTATGGAATGAGGCGCACGTCTTCGAGATGGGTATCGATGGAGACCGGCGCCGGAGGAGGCGCCGCCGCAGCGCCACACTCTTCGCCCCACGCCGGAATGCGCCTCCCACGGGCATAGAGCGTAACCGGCGCCCCTTCGGGCGAGAAGGGACGCTCGCCGACCGGATGATGAATGACGCGGATTGAGTGTTCTGGATGTTCAACATCCAGTTCTAGCCCATAGTTCCACGCCGTGGTCGGCAACACTTCCCAGTCACCCAGACGCGCTGCAATGTCCGGTGGGCAGTGCGGACGCAACCGCTCTCCGGCAGCGTACTGTCCATGTGCATCAGGGATGATGCGCTGCCAGTGCTCACCGATCGGAAGCGCACAGACCAGTGGTCCGTACTCGATCGCAACGCTGCCGGCTGGACGACGCACAGCTGTCACCCGCATCGGCAGTTGGAGTTCGAGTGCGGTGACACCATCCCAGATGCGCTCGATACGATGAAATGTTCCTGGATGAACCATCTCATGGGCGCCATCGACTGAAAGCGCAGCGTCTGTCGCCCATACCGGGATGCGGAGCAGGAGCGGAAAACGTGCAGCATCACTGCTTTCTACCACAATATGGATGGTCTCATTGAAAGGATAATCAGTCTCGACTGCCACGCGCACTCTGCCCCCTCCGGCCATCGTTGCCAGCTCACAGGGCGCGTAGGCGATAGCAGCTAGCCCGTCGTCCAGGGTGCGCATCCAGAGATGAGTGGCAAACTTCGGCCATCCCTGATGCATATTTGCCGTGCAACACCCATAGTTTGGCTCCAGACCGAAGGTATTGGCGTCGGCGCGATTGTTCGTGTAGAGAGCGTCTTCAATGATTGCGCAACGGATCTGATTGACCTGCTGCACATACTGGTGCGACCACATATCGGGAGCCCATGCAGCTGGCAGAGCGTTGAATGTGATCCGTTCCAGTCGATCTGCCAGGCGCGGATCGCCAAGGATGGCGATGAGGGTCTCGAGTGAATACTGATACTCGACCACAGCGCACAACTCGGTTCCCTGTGACGGGTTGAGACCGGCAAGATGCTCGTCTCCGCTGAACACACCGTTCACCTGCCCATGATAAGCGTCGAGCGCGCCAATGATGTGCCAGACGGCGTCACGGTCGCGGAGGTCGCCGGACTGACGATACCAGACACCAGGCGCTTTGATCGCCATCGCATTGTTGACCACGTGTGACGCCATATCGAGGCGAAAGGTGCAACCGGGGAGCGGCGCTGACGGATAGATGGCGTCACGTTGTTGTCTGGACAGGTAGGGAAACCGTTCGAAGTGCGTGCGCCAGTCGAACCCCTGGCGATACACTTTGTCCGCCAGGGCAAGCAGCCACGTTTCACCGGTGCGTTCATAGAGCCAGTGAATGGTCACGATGAGATCTGCCCAGCGGTAGCGCCCCCAGTCGAAGAGGAGCTGCTCATCGAGCAGCGTATCA
Organism: Roseiflexus sp.; assembly: GCA_041641515.1. Taxonomy (GTDB): domain Bacteria; phylum Chloroflexota; class Chloroflexia; order Chloroflexales; family Roseiflexaceae; genus Roseiflexus. The sequence continues at coordinate 6,567 of JBEPYG010000132.1, read as the reverse complement.
AGACGCTGCAGGAAACGCAGCATTGCAGGTATCACCCGTCGATCGCCGGTTGCTTCCTGAAACTGGCTCAGCGCCTTCAACAGCACAAAGACGGGCCAGGGATCGAGCGGTTTGCGCCGTGTATCGCTGGTATCGCGGCGCGGTCCGAGCCAGCCATCTGCGTGCTGGCGTTCGAGAATGACGTCGATCCATCGTGTTACACTGGCAATCAGGCGGGCATCGTTGAGTGCATATGCCAGTGGCGTCATGCCATCGAGCCAGTAGGGACCGCGCTCCCATCCCTCGGCATGACCACCAATCCAGGCGCTATTCGCAATATCGGGCCAGAACCGATCGAGATGCCCGCTCAAACCGTTTGCCTGGAGGCGCAGCTGGCGCTCCAGCCAGCCGCGTGGACGAATGACGCCAGGAGGGAGCGGAGAAAATACAGCAGAATGGAGCGCGCCCGATTTCATCTCTATCTCATCTATTTCTCAGGATACCCTCACCAACAATTGCAACCTTTCAAACAGGAGCCACGTTATATTCATGCAAAAGCAAGACGACAGCGGCGGTCGTCTCAAGGGCGTGGCAGACGCCCAACCGGACACCCCCAACGCCGCCCTCATTCGTCCTCTCTTATCCTCACCGGTCGTCGTTATGACGGCCGGTTTCCTCTTTAACGGTCAGGCCCATTGTTGCGCACGATGATGCGCACCGGCGCTTCTCCCGCAAGCCAGAGGAGCAGCGTATTGACAATCGCGATCACCAGACCGCCCAGGAATGCCGACCAGAAACTGTCGACGCGAAATTGCACCCCCAGTCCTCCGGCGATATACGCTGTGAGCAAGAGTAGAACCGCATTGATCACCAGCGTAAACAGTCCCAGCGTCAGAAGGACCAGCGGGCAGGTCAGCATGGTGAGAATGGGGCGTAACGCAGTGTTCACCAGACCGAACACCAGAGCGACCAGTCCAATTTCCCAGCCAGGACCGACGAACTCGATACCAGGCACGACTTGAATGGCCACAAAAATCGCCAGCGATGTCACCAGCCAGCGCAATACCAGGCTGCGCGCCATTTGCCAGCGTGAAGGTGGTTGTGGAGGAGAGTCGATCATCGGCTCGATAGTATGCCATCACAAGCGCATCATTCGCTATCCGTATGATACCATAGCAGGCAGGTGACGCAGCAGAGGTGCGAGTGTGTACGGTCATCAGCAGGTGTGCGATCCGAGACAATCGTTCAAGATGAGATTCAATGTCACACATGTCCGATAAGATCATCTTCTCGCTTGCTGGAGAAGAGGTGTGGTTATTCCCGGAGCGTGCGCTTTTCTGGAAAAATGCTGCCGCTCTCGTGATCGCCGATCCACACATTGGCAAGGCAGGAGCATTCCGGGCAGCAGCAATCGCCGTGCCGGAAGACACAACAATTGCCGATCTCGATCGCCTTAGCCGGCTTGTTGTCCGCTGCAATCCACGCGTGATAATCATTCTGGGAGACTTGTTGCACGCGCGCAGCGGACGCACCGCCTCGACCCTTGCTGCAGTTGCGGCGTGGCGGGCGCGTCATGCCGATCTTGACCTGATCCTGGTGCGCGGCAACCACGATGCGCGCGCCGGCGATCCACCGGAGACGTGGGGTATCACCTGTGTTGACGAACCGTGCTCCATGCCTCCGTTCGCACTGTACCACCATCCGGACATCCATACCAGCAGCTACACACTTGCCGGACACCTTCACCCTGCTGTACGTTTGACCGGCGCCGGAAAACAGCGCATCACCCTCCCCTGCTTCTGGTTTGGCGCACAGATTGGGGTATTGCCAGCGTTCGGCGGTTTTACTGGCGCAAAAGTGATAACTCCTGCCCCAGGCGATCATGTGTTCGTTATTGCGGATGATACTGTGATTGCAGTGTCGGACGCGCTATCCGGAACGGCGCCAGCGCAGCCGGCGTCGTGCGAGTGAGCGCTGCTTCCGCCAGCAACTGACCAAACCGCATCCCAAATGGCATCCCGTGACCGCAGAACCCACCCGCCAGCCACACGCTTGGCATGTTCGGCGCAGCATCGGCGATCGGCACATAGTCGGCGGTGAACGCCATCAAACCTGCCCAGCGCCGCACGACCTCCAGACCTTCAAGACGCGGAAAGAGACGTGGCAGAATCTGTTCGATAGCGGCTATCACTTCTGCGGTTGGGACCGTTTCTGTGATACCAACATCACGCCCTGGAGCACAGGCGCGGCATCCGCCAATCACAATTGCGCCATCTGGCGTCTGATGCCAGTACTCGCCGGTAGGGGTCACAGATGCGCCAATCCCCTGATCGAACACTCGTGGAACTGGCGCATACGACAATGCCTGACCGCGTACCGGGACGATCAGGTCGTGTAACGAGGGGATCAGATCGCGCGTCCAGGCATTGACCGTCACCACGACCGCTGCCGCTTCCACAACGCCGCGGTTGGTCACAACGCGCACACGTCCATTGTGGGCGATGAACCGTTCGACCCGTGCAATCGCCAGGCGTGCGCCGTGGCGTTGCCCTGCCGCAATCAACCCATAGATCAGCCGCGCCGAATGGAGCAACGCATTTTCCGCGCCATACAGCGATCCTGTGATTTCTTCGCTCAACGGTGTGCGGATCAGGTCCTGCGTCTGCTGGCGATCGAGGAGGTCAGCAGCAAAACCATCGGCGTGCAGTGCAGCAACGTGGCGTTGCAGATCGGCGTACTGTGCCTCGCCCAACGCCAAGTTCAGATGCCCTGGTTCGCGGTAGTCGCAGGCAATCTGTTCTTCGGCGAGCACCTGTCGTAAGAGCGCACGACTATCAAGGGTGATCTGCATGATCGCACGCGCCGTTTCGCGTCCCAGCCGCTCAACCGCATCGGCGTACCCTTCTGCCGTGCCGACGACATGAAACCCGCCGTTGCGTCCTGTTGCACCGAATGCCGGCGCCACCTGTTCGAGCAGAAGCGGCGCAGCACCGGCGCGCGCCAGAAAATAAGCGGTTGCCGCTCCTAAAAAACCGCCGCCGACCACAACGACGTCCGACGTTGCGGGTAGATCGAGAGCATACAGCGGGGCAGGCGCCGTCGCCTGCCAGTACGATGGCGGATCGTGGATGACGGTCATGGTCGGTTCTATCCTTTCAGACGATCACCGTGCAACGCGACGAATTCTGAATGGAACATCGCCACAGGAAGAGCTGTCACGTATGACATTGTGCCATTGTACCTCAACATGACAGTCTTCCTTGTTCGTAAGACATCCCACCGTCTCGATCTACTGATGGCCCACAATGCGATGTGGGACATAGGGCTCTTCGAGATACGCCACCTCTTCCTGCGTCAGCTTCACTGCCAGCGCGCCGACCGCCTCTTCCAAATGGGAGATCTTCGTCGCCCCAATGATGGGCGCAACGACCGGCGGCTTTTGCAGCAACCAGGCCAGCGCAATCTGTGAACGCAACACGCCATGCTTCGCCGCCAGCTCGGCCACCCGCGCCACGATCTGGCGGTCGGTTTCGGCGGTCGCGTCGTACTTGCCAACTGCGATCTGGTCGGTCTGCGCGCGCAGGGAGCTGTCCGGCGTCCAGTCGCGGGTCAGCCGGCCCGCAGCCAACGGGCTGTATGGGATCACGCCGATCCCCTCGGCGCGGCAGAGCGGCAGCATCTCGCGCTCCTCTTCGCGGTAGATCAGGTTCAAGTGATTCTGCATGGAGACGAAGCGCGTCCAGCCGTGCGTTTCGGCGACATGCAGCGCCTTTTGAAACTGCCACGCCCACATCGCCGACGCGCCGATGTAGCGCGCCTTGCCCGCCTTCACCACGTCGTGCAGCGCCTCCATCGTCTCCTCGATCGGCGTGGCGTAGTCCCAGCGATGAATCTGGTAGAGATCAACGTAGTCTGTCCCCAGCCGGCGCAGACTGTGGTCGATCTCGCTCAGGATCGCCTTGCGCGACAGCCCCTCGCCATTGGGACCTTCGCGCATCTTGCCATGCACTTTGGTTGCGATGACGACCTCATCGCGCCTGGCAAAGTCGCGCAGCGCCCGACCGAGAATCTCCTCGCTCACTCCCAACGAGTAGACGTTGGCAGTGTCAAAGAAGTTGATCCCCAGTTCCAGGGCTTTCTTGATGACAGGCCGGCTCTCCTCTTCGTTCAGTACCCACTTGTGCACCCAGCGCTCTGCATCGCCAAAGCCCATGCAGCCAAGGCAGATGCGCGAGACCTGCAAGCCAGTGTTGCCTAGCCTTGCATATTCCATGTGATCCTCCCCGTTCTAAACTTCTTGTGTTTGTTCGTGATTATCAAAGGAGCAGAGTTGCGAATGGCCGCAATTTCAGCCAACGGCAAAGCTGCCAATCCCCTCATGAAGGTGGTGTAGGAGGCGAAGAGAAAGAAGCTACGTGTCAATTGAAGCGTGTAGCGCTGTGTGACAGGCAGTCCATGCCTCCCCTCATAGCGATGCAAAAGCAAGGTAAACGGCAGAGCCGCTACGCTCCGCACGATGACGATCTCCAACACTGGATAGTCGCCGCTAAGCCATTTGGCGGCTACGGTTTGGAGCGAAATTGTGAAGAGCGCCAACACGGGAAAGCCGACGTCTCTCACGTTGGCGCTGACCTGTCGCACGCTGTCAGTCATGGCGCGGCGTCAGTTTGATCGTCGTCGCGCGCACCGCAGGCGTCAGCATGGACGCCACATACTGCGGATAGCGTCCATACTTCGTGCGGTAGGCGGCGTCGATCTGGTCGTTGATGGCAGGATCGGTTTCTTCGATGAAGGTGACATCCTTCTCCACGCCGCCAGCCCAGATGCGACCTTCGTGTTGTACTTGCACCCCACGAAACCATGCCGAAGCGCGTCCCTTGTAGGAACGAACGTACAGATCGTCGCCAACGCGTACCACCCAGATCGTGACCGGCTTACGCAGAGTCCCGTCGCGCCGTCGAGGCGCAACCTCCAGTTCTTCCGCGTTGCCGATTTTGTTGAGATCTGCGCGCGTCCATGCGCTCACGGGTTTCCTCCTTGAGTGTCTTTCTTTCACCGAGACCTGCGGCTGCGAGCCGTAGCTACGCGGGAAAAGCTATGCCTGTGAGTGCTCCACAACGGCTCAGCAATCCCTCTTGCAGCATGAGATCGTCAGCCTGAGGGTTGTAGAGACTTTCCGCCCGATGATGGAAGTAGCGGCCGCTGACTTTCGCCCTGGGATCGTCGCTGACCGCCAACCACGTCTGCGTTGCGTAGCCTTCTTGCAGATCATCCGGCGCGCCGCGCCCGCCCATCTTCGTGGGCACCCAGCCCGGATCGACGGCGTTGGCGTAGACATCCGGCCATTTGCGCGCCACGGCCTTGCACAGCATCAGCACATGCAGCTTAGTGTCGGAATAGCTGATGCGACCGCCGGCCACCGTGAAGCTCTCCAGATTCGCCTGCCCCTGAAGATGCATACCCGAGCTGAGGTAAATCAAGCGCCCGGGTCTGCGGATCAAGCAGGTGAGAATGTAGGGCGCAAGTGTATTGACCATGAACACCGTGCGCGTGGGCGCTTGATAGACGCCGGCGTTATGAATCACGGCGTCGAAGCGTCCCCACGCGTTGGCTGCCTCGGCCACACGTTTCGTTTCATCGATATCGGACAGATCACCCACGATGACGTGCGCAGCGCCGGGTGCGTTCAGCATTGCGTGACGCGCCCGTTCCGCATTGCGCGCATGCAGGACAACCTGATGTCCTTGCTCGATTAAAGCCTTTGCCGCCAGTTGTCCCAGTCCATCGGCAGACCCGGTGATGAAGATGCTTGCCATAGAGAATCAATCTGCAAGTTCAATTGTTGCGACGAAGTCGTGGCTCTGGCTAATGGGAGCGTTGATGGCATCTACGCTTCCGTCAACCCTTTCAGTCAAGTTGTGCTTTGCCTTGATACTGTGCATCGCTAACCTGTTCCATCCAATCGACAAACTTGTTGTCGAGCGCTTCCTGAATGGCGATGTGCGTCATGGCTGTGGTGGCTGTGGCGCCGTGCCAGTGCTTCTCACCTGGCGAAAACCAGACCACATCGCCCGGGCGAATCTCCTCGACCGGACCGCCCCAGCACTGCACCCAACCGCAACCGGCAGTGACGATCAGGATCTGCCCCAGGGGATGGCTATGCCAGGCGGTGCGTGCGCCTGGCTCAAAGGTGACGCTGGCAACACGCACGCGCGCGGGTTCAGGCGCCTGGAAGAGAGAATCAAAGTCCACAGCGCCAGTGAAATACTCGGATGCTCCCTTGCTCGAAGGCTGTGAACCGTTGCGTTTGATCTCCATATGCATTCTCCTTCAGAACTCCCGGTATGAACGGAAACAGCGCGTTGTCCCTGTCTTCTTCTAGGTAGGACGTCTTGCCTTGCATAGTCGCTTCACAACAGCCGGATCACGGTGGTCGAAGAAACCGCTGGTCTTCGTATCAAGCGTCGCAATCGCCGCCATCTCGTCCTGGCTGAGTTCAAAATCGAAGACGTTGAAATTCTCTTCGATGCATTCCTTGATCTGAAAGACACCAAATCCCAGAGGGTTCATGTCCATGCCTCGTTAAGC
>JBEPYG010000131.1:0-10854 GCA_041641515.1 Roseiflexus sp. | reverse complement strand
CAGTTTCGGGTACGACGCCGCGGTGGCGCAGCGCAACTCCAGCAACGCAAAACCGTCCGCACCCGTGCTGCGCAACATCACCTTCACCGCGCGCCCTGGCGAGACGATAGCGATTGTGGGGCAGACCGGCGCAGGAAAAACGACTCTGACGCGACTGGTCAACCGGATCTACGACGCCACCGAAGGACGTGTGCTGATCGATGGGGTCGATGTTCGTGAATGGAACCTCGATGCGTTACGCTCACAGATTTCGACCATCGAGCAGGATATCTTTCTCTTTTCGCGAACGATTGCCGAAAATATAGCATTCGGCGCAGCAGGCAACGCCACGCGCGAGGAGATCGAGTGGGCGGCACGACAGGCGCAGGCGCATGATTTCATCATGTCGTTCCCGGAAGGGTACGATACCATCGTCGGGGAGCGCGGCATGACCCTCTCCGGAGGTCAACGCCAGCGTATCGCCATCGCCCGCGCATTTCTGACGAATCCGCGCATTCTGATCCTCGACGACTCGACCAGCGCGATTGACAGTGCAACGGAAGATCAGATTCAGCGCGCCATGCGACGTATCCTGATGGGACGCACAACGCTGCTGATTACCCATCGTATTTCGCAGATCCGATGGGCGGATCGCATCCTGGTACTGAAGAATGGCGGACTGGTCGCTCAGGGAACGCACGATGAGTTGATCGAAACGAGCGATGCTTACCGTCGTATTTTTCTGCGCTACGACGCAGGACATACCGCCACAGTCGCTGTTCGCGACCGGCGGCAGGAGGGCGTATGACCCCGAAACAACGCCATATCCAGCTGGAAGGTGCGCACAATGTGCGCGATGTCGGCGGGTACCCGACCGTGGACGGACGAATGACGCAGTGGCGCCGACTGTTGCGCGCCGATAGTCTGCACCGTCTGACCATCGACGATCAGGAGCAGCTGCGCGCCTGTGGCGTGCGCACGATTATCGATCTACGGCTGCCGTTCGAGGTGAAGCATAACCCCAATGTGTTCACCAACGCCCCTGACATTCATTATGTCAATCTTCCGCTGATCACCGAACGGAGTGAGACAAGCATCGAATCGCGAGCACGTTCGGTTGGCGAATTGTACCGGTTGATGCTTGACGAGTGCCAGGAACCGATTGGTCAGGTGCTGGCGACAATCGCAGAGTCAGAAGCGCCGGTGCTGGTGCATTGCTTCGTTGGGAAAGATCGGACAGGACTGATCACAGCGCTGGCATTGGGCGCTGCTGGTGTGTCGGTCGAAACGATTGCCGACGATTACGCTTTGAGCGAGCCGCTTACCGTATCGCTCATTGCTGAAATTCGTGCAACGCTGCTCCGCCTGGGATACGATGTTGCGCGATTCGACCGTCTTTCACCCGCACCACGTGAGGCGATGATCGATACAATGATCTACCTGCACGAACGATATGGCGGCGTCGAGGCGTACCTCGCATCCATTGGGCTGACCGCTGCCCAGCGCGATGGTCTGCGGAAGATGTTGTTGGGGTGATTGTTTTGATTTTTATTGTCCGATTTCCGGTTCTCGGCTTCTTATTCTCTATCTTCTGATTTTTGACTGCCGTTGCCTGATTTATCGATCTTCAACGCTTGATTTGCCTGATTTTCCGTTTCTCGGTCTTATGTAGTTCCTGAAACTCGACTTTGATTTTTTCACTTTCGGATCCCGGCTCTTAGTTCTCGATATTTGGTTTTTAGGTTTTCGTTTTCTTGATTTTCGATTTTTATTTCTGGCTCTCGATGGCCGGTTCCTGATCGTTGATTGTTGGTTCGCAATCTCGGGTTCCTGGTTCTCGACTCTCGGAGTGCTGTATGGGTTTCCTTATGGACGGCCTTGCGGCCGAGGCATACGACCGCAGTTACAGTGATCGGGCGTTGATCCGGCGGATCTGGCGCTACTTCCAGCCGCATAGCGGACGCGTCGCGCTGGTTGCAGGCATGGTCGTGCTGGGGTCACTCGTCGCCACGGTGATTCCAATCACAATTTCACGCAGCATCGAACTGCTGACAGGCGACCCTGCGACGCAGGTGTTGATCGGACTGGCCGCCATCGTTGCAGTGATGGGCGCACTCGGATGGTTTTTCAACTTCGTGCGACAGACCTTCTCAGCGCGCGCGGTTGGCGACGTGGTGCTGGCGCTGCGCGAGGACGCCTTCCGCGCCGTCCTCCAGCGCGATATGTCGTTCTACGATCAGTACGCCTCAGGGCGCATCGTCAGCCGGGTGACATCAGACACGCAGGATTTTGCAACGGTCGTGACGCTGACAATCGATCTGCTCAGCCAGTTGCTCCTGGTGGCTATCATTGCCGTGGTGATGCTGACCATCAACTGGCAGCTGGCGCTTATCACCCTGGCGACCGGTCCGATTGTGATTGCAGCAGCGCTGACGTTTCGCCATGTCGCCCGCCTGACGACACGTCAGGCGCAGCGCGCACTGGCAAATGTCAACGCCTCGATCCAGGAGACGGTCAGCGGCATTGCCGTCGCCAAAAGTTTCCGCCAGGAAGCGGCAATCTATCAGCAGTTCCGTCAGACGAACGAACTGGCGTTTCAGGTGCGCCTGCGCCAGGGACTGGTCTTCAGCAGCATCTTTCCGATCTTGAATCTGCTCTCCGGTATCGCAATTGCAACGATCGTCTACTTCGGCGGACGGCTCGCTCTCGGTGGGGTAGTATCGGTTGGGGAATGGTACCTGTTCGTGCAGAGTCTGGCGATCTATTTCTTTCCATTGACCAGTATTGCATCGTTCTGGAGCCAGTTTCAGCAGGGGTTATCCGCCAGCGAGCGCGTTTTCGCGCTAATCGACGCTGAGCCGAAGGTGGTGCAGATCGGCAGGGAGCCTGTGCCGCATCTGACCGGACGCATCGAGTTTCGCGATGTGTGGTTCACCTATGACACCGGACAGGACCGAAGCGCTGAGGCGCCATCGTCCACAGACGTCCAGTGGGTGCTGCCAGGGTTCTCACTCACAATTCCAGGCGGGCAGAAACTGGCGGTCGTGGGACACACCGGGGCCGGCAAGTCGAGCTTGATCAAACTGATCACGCGCTTCTACGAGTTTCAGGATGGTCAGTTGCTCATCGACGGGCGAGATATTCGCACGCTGGACCTGGCACAGTACCGACGACAGATCGGTCTGGTGCCGCAGGCGCCATTTCTGTTCTCCGGCACAGTCGCCGACAACATTCGCTACGGTCGTCCAGAGGCGACGATCGCGGACGTGGAAGCGGCAGCCCGTCAGCTGGGAAGTGAGTGGATCGCCGACCTGCCCGACGGACTGGACACGGATGTCGGCGAACGCGGCGCACGATTGTCGCTGGGACAGCGACAACTCGTTGCACTGGCGCGGGTTCTGCTGCAAAACCCGTCGATCTTCATCCTCGACGAAGCTACGGCCAGCATCGATCCATTCACCGAGACCCAGGTGCAGGAAGGGCTGGACGTTGTGATGGAGGGACGCACGAGTATCATTATTGCGCATCGTCTCTCGACAGTCCGCAACGCCGACCGGATCATCGTACTGAAACAAGGTCGAATTATCGAGGAAGGGAGCCACGACGACCTGCTGGCGGCAGGCGGGCACTACGCCGAGTTGTACAACACCTACTTTCGTCACCAATCGCTGGATTACAAACCGTGGGAGGAGGAGCAGACCAGAGGTCAGACTGAACGTTGAACGTTCACCGTTGAACGTTTCCACGCTCACCCGCCCGCGTCCTGTGCCAGCAAGTCTTCGCGCGGCGGGCTGAAGGTATCGATTGCGTGTGATGCTTCGAGAACTTCGACTGCGTGCGGCACATTTCCCGGTATTGCCACCGTTTCGCCCGGCCCGACCTCGCGTGCCGTTCCATCGATGAAAAAGCGTAATCTTCCCGTGATGAGATAGGTAATCTGTTCGTGGGGATGGCGATGTTCAGGCAGACGCGCCCCTTGATCGAGTTCGACTAGGATCTGCTGCATCCGTTCTGTCACTGCAATTGTGCATCGACGAATACCTGGCGCTACCTCGAACCAGCGTTCCTGCTGCTGTTGCGTCAAGGTCTGTTCCTCCTGTTCTGCAACGTTTCCGACCGTAACCACGTATCATTGGCAAACAGTGCGCAACTGGAGCAGTGCGTAACAGTGTCGATACAATGCAACCGCCTGGTCGCTCGTCGCGCACAGGATATGCTCATAAGCGGAATTGCAGCTCTTTTTTGATCGAACAGGCAAGATGAGATAAGTATACAAGGTTTTATTACGAATTGGAAGAGGCGCCAATGACAGGTCTGCTCAGCATCTTATCCGCGTTCGGTCTCTCAACGGCTGCAGGTCTCAATGCGTACATCCCATTGCTAACGATCGGGCTCCTGGCGCGCTACACCGATCTTGTTCGTCTCAACGCACCCTACGATGTGGTGGCTCATCCGGTATTCTTGCTGGTTGTGGCAGTGCTTACCCTGCTCGATCTGATCGGAGACAAGATACCGGCGGTGGATCACGCCCTCCATCTTGCCGGAATGGTGATCAGTCCGGCCGCCGGCGCCATCGTTTTTCTGGCGGCGAACAGTTCAACCGGCGCCGTCGACCCAGTGCTGGCAGCGGTCTGCGGCATCCTGGCAGCCGGCGCAACCCACATCGGACGAAGCGCCGTGCGGCCTGTTGCAACGGCGACCACCGGCGGCACTGCGAATCCAGTCATCAGCGCTATCGAGGATGTGACATCACTGCTGGTGTCGTTTCTGGCGGTGGTGGCGCCGGTTCTAGCTGTTGCAGCACTGGCGCTCTTTGTCATCGTTGCCGTGAGGGGCATCCACCGTATCCGGCGCCGACGACGAACCTCACCGCACTCCTGATTCGTTCCCCACACCTGCCAGAAGGTGACGATCATCATCTTCGTCGCGGTTGAGCCAGCGGATGAACACAACGGTAAGCACCGCAAAGTAGATCAGACTGCCAGGCACCCACATGATCAATCCCGCCAGTTGCTGATCATCTGCCAGTGAAATGCCCCAGAGACGCGGACGGAGGGCGTAGAAGGGGTAGAGTGGCGCTTCGGCGAACGCAATCAGCGCACCGATGATCGTGGTCGGCAACGACATAAAGAAGAGGTACGCCGTCTGCATCAGCGGATGGGCAGAAGGCAACTCGTCCATGGGGCTACAGATAGGCCACCACGAGAGCACGCCGACGGTGAAGAACATGACGTGTTCGAGGATATGGACGCGCTCATCTCGCAGCGCCAGGTCGTAGTAGGCGGGCACGTGCCAGAGTGCAAAGACGGCGTTGAATGCAAAGAACACGAAGATGGGATTGGTGAGGAACGCGCCGACAGGATGCGCACCGGGGATACGCATGAGCGGGCGGAGCACCCAGCGCGGCAGCCCCAGCAGCAGGAAAGGGGGCGCGACCATAGCTAGCAGCAGGTGCTGGAGCATATGCATCGTGAGCAGATACCCCGCCAGGCTGTCGATCGGCGATGCCAGCGCAACGAAAAGCACAACCCAGCCGACATAGAACAAACGCACCTGCACCGGTGTTGGCGGTTCATTGCCCGGAAAAAAGCGGCGCAGCGGCCCGGTGACGCAGAGCGCGTACCCGCCCGCAATCAGCGCCAGGTTGGCAATCAGACCCGGTTCAAAGTTCCACTCATACATTGCGCCGTTCCCGGTTTAGCCTGCGATGCCGACGTGACCAGAAAACAGCACCATAAAGGAGAGCAGCAGTGTTGTTGCGAATGCAAGCGGCACCAGAAAGACAAACTTGAAGATACCTGCGTCTCCCTTGAGGTGCATAAAGAACATCACCACCGCTGCCCCCTTGATCGTCGAGAGGATCAACAGCAGCGTCACCTCCAGCCATTTGGCGATCAGATGTTGTTCGTTGACAATGAACAACGCCACTTCCAGCGCCGTCACGACTGCCAGCACCCCGGCAACCAGCCAGTAGAACCGATCGGAATGGCTGTGCTCACCGTGCGCGTAGCTGCTCTGCTCCTCATGATGACCTGCCATAATGACCGCTCCTCTCTAGATCAGATAGACCAGCACAAAGATCGCCACCCACACGAGATCAACGAAGTGCCAGTAGAGCCCGGCAATCTCGACATCCATCGCATTCTCCGGCGAGTCGGGGTACGTGCGCACCTTGAAAAAAACCGAGAGCAGCCAGATCACCCCAATCGCCACGTGCGTTCCGTGAAAACCGGTGAGCACAAAGAACGTCGTACCAAACAGACTGCTGCTCAGAGTCAATCCTTCGTGGTACAGGTGGTTGAACTCGTAAACCTGACCGCCAATGAACGCCAGCCCCAACCCGACCGTCGCCAGCAGCCAGATGGTGAAATTACGGCGGTCGCCGCGTTTGCTGGCAGACAGCGCCAGCACCATTGTCAGACTGGACGCCAGGAGAATGCTCGCCAGCACAGTCGTCAACTCGATATCGAGGAACTTGCGCGGGTCCTGGAAATCGGGGCGCGCACGGTTGACCGGCGCAAACACAAAGTACGTCGTAATCAACGTTGCAAAGAAGAGGGTTTCGGAGCCGATAAATGCCCACACCCCCAGTTTCCGGTTATCGACGCCAAGCGACGTATGATGCGCAGTCGCCGTGTGCGGTCTGGTCATCGATGATTCACTCATACGGTGCTCCTGGTTACGCCAGCGTCCATGACGCGTTGTCCATACAACATGCCGCCTTCAGTCGTTGTTCACTCCTCGCCGCCTGACTTCATGAGTGTGCCTGGTGCGGCGAGTCGACATGCGAGATCCGCACCCAGGAGAGAATGCCCGTCGCCATAACGAGCAGTCCGACGAGCATCGCCGATGCAGCGATAAGGCCGAAATCACCCAGGTAAATGATGCCGAAGCCCAGGATCATAATGCCGACCGATACAATCAGTGGCGCATAGGTGGGCGAAGGCAGGTGAATGGCCTCCATCACCTCAGGCGTTTCGCGCTCGAACCCGTCACTGCGCTGACCCGCCGATCGCCGGGCAGGCGCCTCGTGTGAACCGTTCACCTCGTGCAGATGCGGATACTTCTCGTCCCACAGCGGGCGGCGACTGCGCACCCGTGGCGTCACAGCGAAGTTATAGACCGGCGGTGGCGAACTGACTGCCCATTCGAGCGTCGCTCCGTCCCATGGATCGGCAGGCGCAATCGGGCCGCGGCGGATGCTGGTGAGCACATTCCAGAGAAAAAGCAGGAACGCAACCGCGAGCAAGAGCGAGCCGATGGTAGAGACCAGATTCCAGAGATTCCATCCCATCTCCGCTTCATAGGTGTAAATGCGGCGCGGCATGCCCTCATTGCCGCTCAAATGCATGGGGAAGAAGGTCAGGTTGAAACTGATCAGCATCAGCCAGAACTGCCACTTGCCGAGCCGTTCATTCAGCATACGACCGGTCATTTTCGGGAACCAGTAGAAGATGCCGGCGAAGACGCCCTGAATGGCGCCGCCAAACAGCACATAGTGCATATGTGCAACAACATAGTACGAGTCCGTCTGCTGGACATTGATCGGCGGCGAGGCAAGGGTAATGCCGCTGATGCCGCCAATGACGAACATACTGATAAAACCGATGGCATAGAGCATCGACGTGGTCAGGTTCAACGAACCCTGCCACATGGTTGCCAGCCAGTTGAAGATTTTCACACCGGTCGGCACTGCGATCAGAAAACTGGCGGCGCCGAAAAAGGCGTTCGCCAGCGGACCGAGACCGACTGCGAACATATGGTGCGCCCAGACCAGAAAGCCAAGGAAGCCGATTGCCACGCCAGAGTACGCCACAAACGCATAGCCGAAGATCGGCTTGCGCGAGAAGGTAGGCAGCACTTCCGAAATGATCCCCATCGTCGGCAAGATGAGGATATAGACCTCAGGATGCCCGAAGAACCAGAACAGATGTTGCCAGAGCACGGCATCGCCGCCGAGGCTGGGGAGGAAGAAGCGCGTACCGAAGTGCCGGTCGAACAGCAACTGGATCGTCGCCACCGTCAGCACCGGGAACGCAAAGATCAGAATGAATGCAACGACCAGCTGCATCCAGACAAACAGCGGCATCCGGTTGAGCGTCATGCCTGGCGCGCGCATGTTGAGAATGGTCACGATAAAGTTCAGCGCGCCGGCGATTGACGCCACACCGGTCAGACCAATCCCGATAATCCAGTAATCAACGCCGGCAGTTGGCGCAAACTGCTTCTGCGTCAATGGCGCATAGGCGAACCAGCCGACATTCGGCGCGCCGCCGACGAAGAAACTGACATACAGCATCAAGCCGCCAAAGATGAACAACCAGATGCTGAGCGCATTGAGGCGCGGGAACGCCATATCGCGCGCGCCGATCATAAGCGGCACCATATAGTTGCCCAACCCAACGTTCAGCGGCATCAGACCAAGAAAGATCATGGTCGTGCCGTGCATGGTGAACATCTGATTGTAGACGTCGGGCGTCAGAAAGGTATTATCGGGCACACCAAGCTGGATGCGCATCAACAGCGCTTCCATTCCTCCAATCAGGAAGAAAACGAACGCGCTGACCAGATACATGATTCCGATGCGCTTATGATCGGTCGTGCTGAGCCACCCGGCCCAGCCAGGGCGCACATCAACGCTGGGCGGGCTGACCGTTCCGGCGGTGCGTTCGGCGATTGCCATACAAATCCTCCACAATCTAGCGTTCTGGCGGCAGTGTGACCGACACCTTCATACTGTCGAGGTAGGCGACCAGGTCAGCAATCTCCTGATCGCTCAGGTTTGCTTTGATCCATTGCGGCGTCAACACCCGGCTCATCAGGTTGCCAGGCTTCAGTTTCGGCGCCTCACGCAGCCAGCGATCAAGGTTTTCCGGCGAGTAGGGTAGAATACCGGCGCCAATCGTCTGACGGCTGCCATAATAGGTCAGATTTGGACCAATCTGTCCGCGCGCATTCGTTCCCTCAACCACGTGGCAGGCAATGCACTGTTTGCGCGCATCAAGGAAAATCGCCTGTCCACGCGCCGCATCGCCGGTCAACCCATTGACGGACAATGTTCCAACAGGCGCAGGAGGTGGCGTTTTCTTCTGTTCGATCCAGCGATTGAACTCAGACTCATCGACAGCGATAACGCGGAAGCGCATCAGCGCGTGAGCTTCGCCGCAAAACTCGGCGCACACGGCGCGATAGATGCCGGGTTGTTCGGCGGTAAACGTCAGGAAATTGGTTTTGCCAGGGATCATATAGGTCTTCCCGGCAAGTTTCGGCACCCAGAAATTGTGGATGACATCTTTCGCTTCCAGCACGACTGTCACCGGTCGCCCGACCGGAATGTACATATCGGAGGCCGTCACTACTGGCTTTCCTTCGGCGCCGAGATCAGGATACTGAAACTCGAACCACCACTGATGCCCGATGGCTTTAATCTGCAGCGCATCCTCAGGCATGACCGCATTCGCCGCCTGGGTGCGGAAGGTCAACACGGCAATGACCAGCACAATAATTGCAGGCGCAATCGTCCACAGGATTTCGACCTGGGTATTGCCATGCACCTGCGACGGCATCGCCGTACTGCCAGGACGGCGACGGAAGCGCCAGATGGCATAAATGAGCAAGCCCTCAACCACAACAAACACACCGAGGGCCATCCACCAGATTGGAATAAGAAGTTCATAGATGCGACGTGCGTGATCGCCGAAAGGGTCATACGTGTTTCCCGGACTGTTGCCGCAGGCAGCCAGTACGACCGAAAGACCGATCAGAAAGAAACAACGCAACCATTTGTGAAGGCTCTGAGGAAGCGTGGTCATGAAGGCTCCTCTCCAGGTGTTGCGCCGGGTGCGCGTGAATGTGATATGCCAGCCGATAGCATCGTGCCGTCGAGCGCGGTTTTCCTGCGATCTAGGGATCTTCTCCCGGATAATACGTGAAAAGTTGCACGATGTTTCGGAGGTTATTATACCCGAAACTCGGAGGGTGTCAACATCATTCTGATCCTTCTTTCGACGGATGCATCACGCCGTGAAGCCTCGCCAAACGAAGGGGAAGACTATGTGGCTTTACAGGCCGGATGAGATGCGTATAATTGAGGGTATCATCCCTCCACTGCTGATCATGTATCGTTTTGCATGACGCGCCGGGCTATGCTACAATCGGCGGCGCTGTCACTTCACCTGCTATAATCGAACTTACACTGAAAGGAGCCGAACCAGGAGCCTGCCACGTCGGGGAACTCTTTCCTTACGGCAATCCGACTGACACCTGCAAAGCCGCTGGCGTCCGACAGGCGAAACAGAGCAGTTCTTCCCAATTTCAGCAACGTTGCTATTCGCACGCAAACAAGGAGAGAGATCGATGCAAGAACTCAGTCCTTTCGAACAGGCAGCCGTATGGACAGTACTTGGCGTATCGATTTTCGGCATCGCATACGCCTTTGTGCTCCGGGCGCAGATTCTGGCGCAGGACAAAGGCACCGCCCGCATGCAAGAGGTCTGGGGATTCATCAAAGACGGCGCGAATGCCTACCTCAGCCGTCAGTTCCGCACCATCGCCATTCTGATCGTCGTTCTGACATTCCTTCTTGCCGCCAGTGTGTTCATCATTCCGCCAACCCGCGAGGCGGTTGAACACTTCGGCAGCGAGGAAGCAGCGACGCTGTGGGTCGCGATTGGGCGTGCAGTCGCCTTCCTCATGGGGTCGTTGTTTTCGTATGCGGTCGGCTTCGTCGGTATGAACGTGGCAGTCGAAGGGAATGTGCGTGTAGCTGCCGCGTCGCGCAAGGGATACAACCCCGCGCTGCAGGTCGCCTATAAGTCGGGGTCGGTGACCGGCATGCTGACGGTGGGGCTTGGACTGCTTGGCGGGACGTTGATC
>JBEPYG010000130.1:0-10855 GCA_041641515.1 Roseiflexus sp. | reverse complement strand
CGCGCCGGCGCGCGCTTCTACCACCAGCGCCAGCAACCCATACCCGATATTGCTGTAGAGCACCTCGCTCCCCGGCGGGTGATGCAGTTTCGCTCGCAGACACGCCTGTGCCAGGGTCTCCCACGTCAACCCCGGTTCATACGGCGCGTTACCGGCACTCAGGTCGATGGGAAATCCTGCCGTATGGCAGAGCAACCGGCGAATAGTTACGTCAGGATGCGGTTCGGCTCGCCGGAGCCACCGATCGACCGGGTCGTCCAGGTCGATTAATCCGCGATCAACCAGGCGCAGCACCGCAAGTGCTGTCGCCAGTTTGGTTATCGAGGCGACCGGAAAGAGATCATCGGCGACGAGCGAGCGCCCGTCCGCATCGACGCCAACCGCGAACACATCCGGTTTCTGGCGGTCGGTTGCCACGGCGACCACCACGCCGGGGATGCGACCGGATGTCACCAGCGTTTCGGCGGCGGCGCGCACTGCAGTGAGACGAGAGGTGTGCTGCATACGATTTATGGGTGATCCCTATCATCTGCGTGATCGTCGAGCAGTGCGCGCCGCAGCACTTTGCCGATGAACGAACGCGGCAGCGCGTCGCGAAACTCGACGACCGAAGGAACCTTATACGCGCTCAAACGCTCGCGGAGAAACCCGATGATTTCGTCGGGAGTGGCGCGTTCTCCCTGACGAAGCACAACAAATGCGCGCAGGTCAGGGTGGTCTCCGGTGTGGTGAGCGCCGGCGACAGCTGCTTCGAGCACTTTGGGGTGCTGATAGAGTACTTCTTCGATGTCGCGCGGATAAATGTTGTACGGACCGGCGATAATGACATCTTTCTTTCGTTCGATGATCTGAAAGAAACCATCGGCGTCCATCCGTGCCATGTCGCCGGTGCGCAGCCAGCCATCCGGCGTGAACGCTTCCGCAGTATCGTCTGGCCGGTTCCAGTACCCTTGCATGAGCTGCGGTCCGCGCACCAGCAGTTCACCGATGCGTCCTGGCGGCAAACTGGCGCCGGTTGCGGCATCGACGATCTTCGCTTCGGTGGATGGAAGCGGAATGCCGATCGTCGCATGGCGCTCGTGTGTGGCGTTCAGCGGGTTGGCATGGGTGACCGGACCAGCTTCAGTCAGCCCATATCCTTCAACCAGACGGGCACGGGTGACGCGCTCGAATCCCTCCTGCACTTCGACAGGCAACGGCGCGGCTCCACTGATGCAGGCGCGCAGCGATGCCAGTCCGTATCGTCGTGCGTCCTTGATCTCGGCTATGGCGGCATACATCGGCGGCACGCCAGGGAAGATCGTCGCACGTTCGCGGCGGATGGCATGCAGCACATTGCCGGTCTCGAAGGTGGGCAGCAGGATCATTGCTGCAGCGATGGCAACCGAAAAGTTCATACAGGCAGTCAAACCGTAGGCATGTGAAAACGGAAGCGCGCAGATAACCCGTTCCGCACCATGGCGCGCGGCGGGAAACCAGGCTGCTACCTGCAACGCATTGGCGACCAGACTGCGATGCGTATGAACGACCCCCTTCGCCTCGCCGGTCGTGCCGCCGGTGTAGAGAATTGCCGCCGGTTCGTTGGGATGAGGCTGAGGCAGCGGAACAGCCGGCTCTTCTGCCAGCATATGCGCCATCCAGAGCGCACGGTGCGCTTCATTGTCGGGAACGCGGTGCCCTTCGCGTTCCTGGCGCAGCAACGTAAACAGGCGTCGTTGACCTGCTGGAAGGAACTCCTTCAGGTTGGTGTAGATGACCCGTTGCACTCCGGCGCGTTCGCGCACCGCTACAACCAGCGGGTAGAACATGCTCAGCGCAATCACCGTTGTTGCGCCTGCATCAGCTAGCTGGCGCACGAGACCGCCCGCTTCGAAGATCGGGTTGGTCAGTGCCACGATTGCGCCTGCACGTAATGCGCCGTAGCAGGCGATGACCGCCTGCGGGATGTTTGGCAGCACCAGCGCAATGCGCTCGCCGGGTTGAACGCCGGATTTCAGCAGTGCGCCGGCAAAACGTGTCGCCAGGCGATCAAGAGTGGCATAATCCACCACGCGTCCGTAGAACAGCATCGCTGGCGCAGCCGGATACGCGCGCGCCGCTGCAGTCAGCAGGTCGGGCAGCGTGCTTTCCGGTACGGTGATCTTGGCCGGAACACCAGGATCATAGAAGGCGAGCCAGGGATGGTCAGACATACGTTGTGTGTTCACCCCTCCGCTGCTGCGGACGACACAAGCGAATCGAGCACTGCCAGCGCACGGTCGAGATCGGCTTCGCGTAGCAGCAGATGATCGCGGCTGAAACCCGAAACTGCCACAATCGGCACGGACTCCGCTGCCAGCGCAGTGCTGATGAGCGCGAGGAAGCCGGTCAGATCAGGCGGCAGATCGACCTCGAAACTGACGACACGGTACGGACGTTCAACGCGGGCGCGTGGGAATGCCGGGCTGATGGCGCGCCAGTCGTTCTCGGGCAGAATGAAGGTAATGGTGTCGGGAGCGACGAACAACTGCCACAGCCGGGCGCGCAGTCCGCCGAGCAGACGGATGACCACCGCCGACTCGCGCGGATCGATCCCTGCCAGCACATACCGTTCCGGCAATACCGACCAGCGCAAATGTCGCAGAATACCAGGCAGGCGTGGATCGTGCATTGGAGTCACAGAAGCCCCTCCTCCCCGAGAATATCATTACCTTCAACCTCACCGCGCCAGCTGCGCCGGACGCCAATAAAATGCTCGATGGCGCGGTTGACTGCCTGCGGACGTTCGAGTTGCGGCAGATGACGGGCATACCGGATAATTTCCAGGCGCGATCCCGGCATCAGGCGCTGCATACGCTGCAACACCGGCGGCGGCACAATAAAATCGAACTGCCCGCCGATAATGAGCGTCGGCGTGGTGATCTGCGGCAGCAGATCCCAGCCGCGCCAGGGAAAGAGCGTTCCTGCCAGCACACGCTTGATGACGAACAATGGCGCGTGCAGTTTGGGCGCGAGCACTGGGCGCAATCGTTCGAGCGCGGTGAGCGGGATCGGCAGTTTCAGCGCCATTTCGAGCACCGGGTGCAGATGGATCTCCGGCGCCGTCGCCAGCAGCGCCAGTCGTGTGATGCGCTGCGGTTGCGCAGCGGTGAATGTCAGCGCGATTGGGCCGCCAAACGAGTGTGCCGCCAGAATAAACGGCTCGCGTATGTGCAGACGGTCAATCAGCTGGGTGAAATCCCACAGGAACTCTTCCAGTGTGTAGGCGGAACGGGGCGCTTCGGACTGACCGTGCCCGCGAAGATCGAACGCAACGACACGATAGTCGCGGACGAAGCGGGTCAGTTGCGGCAGCCACTGTTCTGCGCACCCGCCCGCGCCGTGGATGAACACCATGGTGCCCTGTGCACGAGCAGCGGGTGCGGCATCGATTACACTCAGGCGCACAGGCGCACTTCCGGCGACGGTGACGGTTGTGCGCGTCAGTTCCATCAGGCAAGAAACTCCAGTAATATGCGCAGAAACGCTTCCGGTTGTTCGTCCATCGGGTGGTGCAGCGCGCCGCGTAGAAGAACGAATCGCGCGCCAGGAATAGCGGACGCAACCCGTTGCGACAGAGCAGCCGGCACGACTGCATCGAGGTTGCCATTGATAACCAGAGTCGGTACACTCACCCGATCCAGGTGACCATCGAGCGAATTGGCGAACAGCCCGTTGAGCAGGCGATGCAGCCCTTCGGGATCGTGATGTGCAGCAAACGCGGCGCGACGCAGTCCCGGCAGAACGCGTTCCATGCTGGCGATTGGACGCCAGTGACGCGATAGAGCATCCAGTCCCTGGTAGAAGATCAACGATGCGCGCAGCGCTGCCCACCCATATCCATCCTGCAGGTACAACCGCGTATACGGCGGCATTGCCGTTCCCAGCGCTGCAGGCGCCACCAGTGCCAGACGTTCCACCATCTGCGGATGCGTCAGCGTCAATTCCAGCGCCACATTGCCGCCCATCGAGTGCCCGACAAGCGCGACGCGATCGACACCCTGCGCTGCGCAGAATGCAGCCACCCGTGCAGCGACGTGCTGCATGCGCTCCGCACCATCGAGCGGCGAGCCACCATGCCCCGGAAGATCGGGCGCGAGGACGCGGGCGCTCGTCGCTAGCGCTGCCACTGTGGTGCGCCAGATCTCTTTCGTGTCCCCCCACCCGTGCAACAGCACAATGGTGCGCTCACCGGCGCCGGCAGCGCTGTAGCGCAGATGGCTCACATCACAAAATGCTTCAATTGGCGAAATGGCTGACGTGTCGATCATTGGGATTGGCGGCAGGTTTCACAATGAGCATGATACCACACTCTGAGGGGGTGAGGTCAGGTATCATGCGACAATTATGCCATTTTTGATTTTTGGTTTTAGATTTTGGAATACGATGCCTGGCATCACAAAGCCAGAAACCGCATATGGAAATGCAGCATTATCAACGATAACTGGTATGTGTGCCCGCGGGGGGCAGGTGCAAGGGCGGACGGGTCACCCTGGCGCCAAGCGGAGGTGCAGGCTCTGCGATCGGTGGGCGCTGCCCGGTCGGGGCACGGCGCCGCCGTGCCCCGATGGGTGTACTCCAGAGCTGCATTGATCACGGTGGTGTGCGGTGCAACCGCAGAGAGCTCGTGAAACCGAAGTTCTGTCCGTCCCGAAGGAGGAGGGGCGACGGTCAACGCTTCCTACGCAAACACGACGCGATCGACGACCATTGCCACAAAGAGAAGCGCCAGATAGAGCAATGAATACTTATAGAGCGCCCAGGCAGTCGTCGTTGTGCCATCGCGGCGAAGTTTCAGCGCATAGTGCAGGAACAACCCGCCAAAGACCACTGCCATCAGCAGGTAGGACCAGCCCAGCATGCCCAGCAGCGGCGGCAGCGCGGTGAGCGCCAGCATGTACATCGTATAGAGCACGATCTGTCGGCGCGTCTCGACATCGCCCTCCACCACCGGCAGCATTGGCACTCCGGCGCGCGCATAATCCTTCTCGCGGATAATCGCCAGCGCCCAGAAGTGTGGCGGCGTCCAGAAGAACACGATCAACCACAGGAGCAGCGCCTCCGGCGCCAGTGAACCGGTCACCGCTGCCCAGCCGACCAGCGGCGGGAATGCGCCTGCGCCGCCACCAATGACAATATTGTGCTTCGAGGTGCGTTTCAGCCAGATTGTGTAAATGAAGACATAGTAGAGGAAGCCGGCCAGCGCCAGCAGGGCCGCCAGCATGTTGACGAATATCACCAGAATGGCGAACGCGACCACGCCGAGCGCAACGCCAAGCGCCAGCGCATGCCACGCCGGAATGCGGCCGCTCGGGATCGGGCGCCGGCTGGTGCGTCCCATGTTGATGTCGATGTCTTTATCCAGATAGCAGTTGATGGCATGCGAGCCAGACGCCATCAACCAGCCGCCGATCGTCGTCCAGAGCACCAGTGACAATTCTGGAAGACCTGCCGGTGTGATATACATGCTGGTGATCGTCGTCAGAATGAGCAACGAAATCACTCCCGGCTTGGTCAGGCTGATATAATCCTTCAACAGCGACGGTCTGCCTTCCAGCAGCACCGTATCGGTTACGCCGGGGCGCGCGACCGTTGCGGATGATAGCGACTTCGTTGCAACGACTGCTGGAAATGGGCGGCGCAGCGCCAGCGTTGCCAGCACGACCAGCGTTCCCCACGCAGTAGCGCTCAGCCCCAGGTGCGTCAAACGCGCAACAGACACCGGCAACGACTCGCCAGCCTGCGCCAGAAGCACCTGCACCAGACCGACAGTGTTCTGCACCAGCATCAATCCCAGCGCCAGCGTAACGGCGCGGCGCAATGCAGGTTCGTGTTTGATGCGCCAGGTTTGCACTGCCAGCGCCGCAATCAGAATCGTGGCAATGCCTGCCAGCCCGCGGTGCGCCAATGTGAGCCAGGCGTTACTGGCAGATGTATCACATCCTGGCCAGGTCTGGCATGTCCACAACGTGCCTGCACTCGTGTTGAGCGCGCCAGCGACCAGTGCCAGGTACAGCACGCCAACCGCGGTGAATGCCAGGGTCAGATAGGAGCGGCGAGCGGCAGCCGCGCGCCCGCCAAGGCGCGTTGGCGCGGCGCTGGTGCGCATACCGGTGTACATGGCAAGCGCGCCACCCAGTGCCACCGTTGCAATGCTGCTCACAACAGCGCCGGTCGAATCAGGGACGGCGCTGCCTGCCAGAACGGCGCCGTAGGCGATAAGCGCCAGAACAATGAACACCCAGGATGATCGAACTAGCGGGAGAGCAAGAATTCGCGCGTTCTGACGGCGCATGTGGACCTCCTGAAGCCGGGGTGACCGGAAGAGTCTGGTCGTTGCCTGTGCAGATTTCCTCGAAGCGTCTGTCTGTGCGAGTGTATCACACCGGATAAATTGTGTCAAACTTCACAAAGAAAAGAATAGTTTACCAGCGGTTGCGAGTCGTCAACTCTTCTATCCGACGTATCGAGGTCCTGCCTGAAAGCGCCGAACCGTTTCTTCGATCAGGTGCACGGCTGCGTCGCGGCGTGTTGCCGTGCTCGCCGTCACCTCCCAGCGTGCCAGTCCCTTCTCACTCTGTGAAACGCGCTGCGCTATCTGTGTCCACTCCTCCGTCAGTGGCGTATCAGCGTCGATGACGAAAGGCAGCCCGTCACGCAGCAACGTCGCGTCCATATCGACGCCATCCGCCATATGGCGCATTGCCTTCCAGCCGCGGCGCACGAAGGCGTCTTCAACAGCTGCCAGCGCTGCGGTACGCAGGTCGTCATTCGGGAAATGATGTCCCCATTCGCGCTCGCGGAAAGTCGAGTGTTGCAGATCGAGCAGTTCCCGGTAGAGCAACGGATCCTCCTGCCATGCGCGCGCCGTCAGGAGTGCGAAGAAGAGGGTGTTTTCGGTTGGAAAGACCATGTGCTCCTGTCGGATGGTCAGGTAATAGTGCGACGACTCCTCGACGGCGGCAATGAATCCGGCAGCAGCGTTTTTCCCAAGGGTCTGCTTGATCTGCGAGTGACCATTGCGAATGATATGCACCCCGAACCCCTGCCGCGCGATGCGCATGATTGCCAGCGGATTAGCTTTGAGATCGACGTACAGGTTGGGATGGGCAATGTCGGGGAAAATCGCACGCAACCGCGGCGCCAGTGCGACGAGGTTGAATGCCGGGCTGAGCTGGCGTCCATCGGACGCAACGATGTCCAGCCGATCACCGTCGCCGTCGAAGAACATACCGAAATCGAAACCGCCCTGACGTAACAGGTCGAGTGATGGTGCAATCGAGGAATGGACAACCGGATTGGGGGCTCCTGACGGAAAATGTCCATCTGGCACCAGATTGCGTGGTTCGACATCCGCTCCGGCGATGGTGAATGCCAGCAGCATCTCCTGACCAGCTGCTCCCGAGAGAAAATCCTGCACGATCCGCAGCTCTGCAAGATCACCCGGACCGACCCCAGCCAGGCGCATGGTGTCGCGCACATAATCCTCCAGGTAATTGACCAGACGCAGCCGGCCGCCGCGAACCGGCTTGGGGCGCGCTCCGTGCTCGTACATCTGACGTAGAGCCTGCAATCCGCCGCCAGGACCGCACCCATCCGCGATCGGCTGTACGCCAGGCGCAACGATCTTCTGCCCCGTGTCGCCGGGGGGGTTGTGTGATGCGCCATACATAATTCCTGCTGCATCCGGATGGCGCATACAGGTATAGTAGAACACGCACGCGGACGTCACCTGTGGCGCCGCCAGCACCTCGAACCCCAGATTGCGGAAGATACGGATGCCCTGCTCGAGATATTGGGCGCCGGAAAGGCGTGCGTCGCGGCAGAGTACCACCTTCTGCACGCCCAGATATTCGCGGAAATAAGACGCCTCAGCATACGCCAGTCGCTCGGCGAGATCAAGGGTCAACTGCGAGGCAGGGGTGCGAATATCGTAGGCTTTGAACATGTTCAGATTGAGATGGGACACAATGACGCTCCTGGTTGTATCTGTTCCTGATAGGTGGTTTGGGGGAAGCCCCCGGCGATTGTAGAAGATGCCAGGATTCGCGTCAATCCTCCAGACCTGACGCCCGGAGGATGCGTCTCGCCATGACCCAGGGTTCGTCTGTCAGAACACCATCAGTTCTTGCCTGCGCCGGTGGGCTTCGCCTGGTTGGAACACCGCGGCGGCGATAAGCATGTCATCAACGGTATCGTTCGACAGCGCGCCGGTGGGCTTCGCCTGGTTGGAACACCGCGGCGGCGATAAGCATGTCATCAACGGTATCGTTCGACAGCGCGCCGGTGGGCTTCGCCTGGTTGGGGCACGGCGTCGCCGCGCCCCGACGGGGTTCTGCCTAGGAGTGCGGGTGTGCCCGAACGTTCAGTGGCATGACATCTCATTCTGAATAGAAGCGGCATTTCGCTGATTGGACAGCAAATCGTCGCAACGAAGCAGCGCCATGACGAATGGTCAGCTGCTTCATTGCATGCCGCCCTGCAGATACAGCGCTACATTTGCCAGTGCATATACCAAAGCGATTCCCAGTGCGTCCCAGGCGACAAACAGGCGTTTACTATCGCTTCGGTAGGTCAGTCCCACAATTGCAATCGCCGTCATGATCATTGCCGCGATCACCGCGATAATATGCGACATCTCAATCGCTGCCAGCAGCGGGCCCGGCGTATAGAACAGGTCATCGAGCGCCAGAATGCCGATATTGAACAGGTTGCTGCCGAAAATATTGCCGACCGCCATGTCGATGGCGCCGATCCGCAACGCAGCAATCGACACGACCACTTCGGGCAATGATGTCGAGAGTGCGACGAAGATCGTTCCGAAGAACGTCTGCCCCAGTCCCGTCGTTTCCGCCAGTGTTTCAGCCAGCCCGGGCAGATAGAGCGCCGCACCGACGATCAGCACAGCATTGAGGATAAACAGTCCATAGACCCGCACTGCCGATGGATGACGCGCCTCGGTTTCGGTGGCCATCTCGGCAACGAATTCCGCCATAATACGCCGCTGTTCATACGTGAAGATCGTGCGCATCGCCAGCAGGTACATGGCAATGAAGAGCACGCTCGACACACTCACCCAGCCAATGACAGGAAGCATCTCTCTGAGCATGATGCTCAAACTGACCAGTCCAAGCAGGATCAACCCAAAAGATGCCGACAGCACCTGTCCCTGATGCACCCGTCCCGAAATCGGCGCCGGGCCGTGCAGTGCATCGAGCATGGCGATAATCAGCAGATTGAACATGCAACTGCCGGCAATATCGCCCATCGCAATGTTCGGCACGCGAAAGATGGCAACCGAACTTAACCCAGTGATCAATTCCGGCAACGACGTCACCGATGCCAGCAGCACCACGCCAATCCATGTTCTCCCCAGACCGGTCATATCGGCAATCACATCGCCATACCGCGAGAGTTGCGTGCCGGCAACCAGAATGACAGCTGCACACGCAATGAAGAACAGCCACGTCACCAGCATAGATGTTCCTTCGACGTACAACGTGCGCGTTTGGACATTCCGGGCGCACGACGCTGCAATTGTACCAGGAGTTGCACTGTTGTCCCGAATGAGACCAGAGGTTGAACGGGTCACGATCAGACCCGGAGTGCTGTGCGGGTGCGCTGCCTTCGCATCCAGCAGCAGCGCGCGTGGTTTTATCAGACCGCACAATAAGATGAGATAATATGCCAGCCAAAGTTGGAGACACAAAAACTCGGGACAAAAACACACAAAAAGTCAACAATAAGATACGCCATCGTATAACCGCCGATGCATCGAGATGCTCTGAAAACGAGTGGCACCGCGATCTGATGAGAAGATGAGCACTGCGTGATAGACGAGTGAAGCGGCGACATGGTAAAAACGCGGTTGTACATCGTGCGCACGATCATAGTCACGTTATTCGTGGTACACGTTCAGGAGGAGTTCTGACTCTATGCCTCACATTCATCTGGTGGATAGCGACAGCATATCGCTGAGCATTACTGCCGCCTTGCTCGAGCGCGCGCACTACCATGTCAGTTCTTCGAGCGGCGGGCGTGATGCGTTGCGCGCTGTGTTCGGCAGCATGCCCGATATGGTGATACTCGAGGCAGAACTGAACGATTACGACGGGTTTGAGGTGTTGCGCCGCATTCGGCGCAGCCTGGATACGCCGGTCGTTTTCTACAGTCAGCGTGCGCGTGCCGAAGATCGCATCATGGGGTTGCGCCTCGGCGCCGATGATTATATCGCCAAATACACCTCTGCACCGGAATTCGTCGCGCGGGTTGGCGCTGTGCTGCGCCGCTGCCAGCAGGCGCGCCGTCCACCCCTCGAGCGCCTGAGCTGCGGCGAATGGGTCCTCGATCCGGCAGGACAGATCTGTGTGACATCTGATCGTCCGGCGGTCGAATTGACGCCGCGCGAGGTGCACCTGCTGTCGTTCCTGATGAAACGCAGCGGCCAGGTCTGCACAACGAGCCAGATCATTCAGCATATCTGGGGCTATACCACACGGCAGTCGCGCAGTATCGTCGCCACGTCGGTCTGGCGATTGCGCGCCAAACTTGAACGTGACGCCGATCAGCCTCGCCACATCCTGACGGTGCGTAACGTTGGGTATACCTTCGTGCCGTAACACGAACAACGTCTGCTCCACGAAATCTGTGCTCAACGGTCTCCGTCGAGCTGGTTCACAGAAGGCGCTGACGCACGCACCGGGCGTCAGCGCCGCCTCCGCTGACTCTGCGCCCTGCACCTGTCGAAGGATGCACTGATGCGTTCTCTCCACAAGTCGGGTGATTGTCCATACTCAGGGGGGCGGTACACAACCGTGCAGGGGCGTAACACCTGCCT
>JBEPYG010000129.1:0-10855 GCA_041641515.1 Roseiflexus sp. | reverse complement strand
CCGCCGGAGGCGCTCGCGTCGCTGCCCAGCTTGACGATTGCCGATCTCGACCGGACGATTAAGACCATTCCTGCTGAAGAACTGGAGATCGGCGCAACACGCGTGCTGCTCCACGATCTGTTCACCAATGGCATCGCGTATGTGGATATCGGTATGAACCTGCGCGCGCTACCGCAGGAGTTTCTGCCGTATGTCACCATCTTCGGGCGCGCACTGCTCGAAACCGGTACGCAACGCGAAGATGTCATTCAGCTGATCCAGCGTATCGGGCGCGATACCGGCGGAATCTTCCCGCAGTCGTTCACCTCGGCGATGCGCGGACGCAGCATCGGCGCTGCCTGGCTGTTCCTGCGCGGCAAAGCGATCGTTGAGAAGAGCGATGCGTTGCTCGATATTCTGCACGACGTGGTCCGCTTGGCGCGCCTCGATAATCGTGAGCGCATCCGGCAGATTGTGCGCGAAGAACGCGCTGCACGCGAAGCCAACCTGATCCCTGCCGGTCATACGGTGGTCAGCACGCGCCTGCGCGCACGCTTCAGCGAAGCCGACTGGGTCGCCGAGCAGATTGGCGGTGTCAGTTACCTTCTATTCCTGCGTCGGATCGAGCAGACCATTGATGAGGACTGGGAAACGGTGCGCACGGTGCTCGAACAGATGCGCACACGGCTGGTCGACCGCAGCACGCTGCTGGTCAATGTGACGGTGGACGCCGCCGGATGGGAGCGGTTCCGTCCGCATCTCGAAGCGTTCCTCGACCGTCTGCCGGTCGGAACGCCGGCGTCGGCGGCGTGGAACCCACCCAGGATTGCGCCATCGGAAGGGTTGATCATTCCTGCGAATGTCAATTACGTCGCCAAAGGCGCCGACCTGTACCGTCTGGGGTATCGGCTGCACGGCTCGGCGCTCGTGGTGACGCGCTACCTGATGACTACCTGGCTGTGGGAGCAGATCCGCGAGCAGGGTGGCGCCTACGGCGGCTTCTGTTCGTTCGATCCACGCTCGGGCATATTCGGCTACACGTCGTACCGCGACCCCCATCTGCTGCGCACGATCGATGTGTATGATCGTGCGGCTACGTTTTTGCGCCAGATCGACCTGAGCGAGAAAGAGTTGACCCGTGCGATCATCGGGGTCATTGCCGATCTCGATGCCTATCAGCTGCCGGACGCACGCGGCTTCACCGCGATGGCGCGTTACCTGGTCGGTGACGATGACGCCTACCGTCAGCAGATACGCGATGAGGTGCTGGGGACAACGCCGGCCGACTTCCGCGCCTTCGCCGATGTGCTCGATACCCTGCGCGACAATGCGGCACTTGTCGTGATGGGAGGCGAAGAAGCTATCACAGCAGCTAACCAGGAGCGCACCCTGTTCGCCGAGATTACACGCGTGCTGTGACGTCGGCGATTTGCCCGTCGCGCATGTGGATGATCCGCTCCGCGTGACGGGCAACGTCGTGTTCGTGGGTCACCAGAATGACGGTTATGCCGCGTTCGCGGTTCAGGCGCTCAAAGATGCCCATGATCTCTTCGCCGGTTTTCGTGTCCAGCGCGCCGGTCGGCTCGTCTGCCATGATGATGCGTGGATTGTTGACCAGCGCGCGTGCAATCGCAACGCGCTGCTGCTGCCCGCCAGAGAGTTCGTTCGGCTTGTGGTGCATGCGGTCGCTCATGCCGACAGCTTCGAGCGCTGCGCGTGCGCGTTCCGTGCGGTCGCGCCCGTTGCCGTTGCTGTAGAGCAGCGGCAGCTCGACGTTACGCAGCGCTGTGGTGCGTGGCAGTAACATGTACTGCTGGAATACAAACCCAATCTTCTGATTGCGGATCGCCGCCAGCGCATCGTCGTCCAGACTTCCGACATCCACTCCGTCGAGCAGGTATGTCCCGGCGGTCGGTTGATCCAGGCAGCCGAGCATGTTCATTAGGGTGCTCTTGCCGCTGCCCGACGGTCCCATAATCGCTACCATCTCCCCCTCGTCGATGGTGAGTGACACCCCGCGTAAGGCATGCACCTCGACGTCGCCCATCCGATAGATTTTGACCACATCACGAACTTCAATAAGCGGTTTCGTGAACATGAATGCGCCTTTGTACGGTTATAAACCGGTAAGAGATCTCAGGTACGCTGATGATGGGTTACACAACGTTCATGTCTAATTGGAGACAAAAGCGGTCGTCTGGCTGAAAAAACTTTACATTACGACCGCAGATATATATAATTGTAACACAATTGCACAAAAGTAGTTGTAGGGCTTCTACTGGATGCCGGACACACATCGCCGAGCATCATTCTCCAAACGGAAAGTCCGATGATCGATCCAGTCAGCCAGGCGCAGCTACGCGAAGCCATTGCCGATTGTATTCGTGCTGATCGAAGGGTGCTCGACACGCTGCGCGATGAAATCCGCCCCCTGAAGTATGCCACATGTCGCATTCAGCCGCGCGTCACGACATCGATCTCGCTGATCGGCGCCGATGGCGGCAACCATCAATTGCGGTTCGACCCCTTCCTGATCCAGCTGGTCCGGGTGGTCGATAGCAGCAACAACGAGTACTGTCTCGAAGTGGTTTCTCCGACCACCCCGATCGACACGCTCAACGCGCGCCAGTTTGCTGCGGATGGATCAGCGCGCACGGCGCTTGGCGAGATGATGCGCTTTCTGGGGGTTGACAGCCTGTCGGAACTCTCGCCCCTGATCCGGTTGTCCAGCTATGGACGCCCTGTTTCCCCCCGCTGGGTGGAGGTCTATCGGGAACTGGTCGAGTGGGCGGTTTTATTCGCCATTTTGAAGAAGGATTTTGGCGCCGACACTCTGATTGTGTGCGACGGATTGCTGCGCAGCGTGGTTTTCGCCAAAGGTTTGTTTCAGCGTCTGCTTCGGGGTATGCAAGAGCGCATTGAAGCGCACTGGAAGAACAACCGTCGTCGTGTGCACCTTGCCGGCGTCGCCAAGCACAGCAAGGTGCTTTCCCGTTACCGCCTGGCAATGGCCCTCGAGGAGGTGCTGCACACCGACTACCCGGCTTACGTGGAAGTGCCGCGCGAGTTGGAGGAGAAGTCCTATTTCCGGGCGGATTTTACTCCAGGCGGTGACGCTGCTGGCGAAGGCGACGCAGTCACCGAGCATATCGGCGGCAAAATGTTTCTGGTAAAATTCGGCGCACATCGCCACGACCCTGTCTGGCCGGTAGACATCTTTGAACCGCAGAAGGGCAACGCTCAGGAGATTCTTGGTTCGATGCTCGCCGATGCAATGAACGGATTTCCGATTCCGTATTACCCGCGTTGTCTGCAGAAGGCTCACGAGAACGCGGCGCTGGTCGATTTTGATTTCGACGTACTTCAGGATTTCATCTACGAAGGCATACGATCAACCCTCGGTAAAGATGCAATGATCCTCGACGCTTTTCAACTGCAGGATCTCGATCCGTCGCAACACCGGTACGAGTGAGAAGACGCTATGGCAGACATCCTCCTCTTTCCGAAAGAGAAAGTCGTTGGCATCTTTCGCGGTTTCCAGCATGGCGGTCTGGAGTTCCATGCGGAGCTGGTGTTGCCGTACCGGAATGATTTTCAGAACATCCCGATGCATGGGCAATTCATCCTCGTTCAGCTGGAGACGCCCGATGAGGCTGTGTTAGGACGTATCGCATCTTTTTCGTCCGAGGGCAAACTGTCGTATGGTTCTGGAGAGGAATTCAACCTTCGCGCAATCCGCGAGGATCGCCCGATCCCTGAAGATCTCCGCGAGCAGTACCTGAAGTATCGGGTCAGCATTCGGGTTCTTGGCGTCCTGCGGCGCAACGGACAGGGGTTGACCTTTGTCCCTTCACATCGGCGGCTTCCCCACGTTGGCAGCAGAGTGGCATTCCCGAGCGATGAGGTTTTGCGCGAGATCGCCGGTCACAATATCGACGGGGCGCCGATTGGACATCTCGCTTTGGGGGAATATGTCTATGCCTCCGGTAGTGAAGCGTTCGAACCGCAAGAGTGGATGCAGGTGCTCAAACCGGAGATATTGGTTCGCTTTCCGATCGGGTCGCTGGTATCTCGTCGCAGTTTCATCTTTGCCCGCGCAGGCTTTGGCAAATCGAACCTCAACAAACTGCTCTTCTCGAAGCTCTACGAAACCGCCCCTTTCGTCACAAAACGCGGCGGTAGACAGGTTCCGGTAGGAACCGTGATCTTCGATCCGGACGGCGAGTATTTCTGGCCCGACGACAAGGGACGCCCGGGGCTGTGCGATGTTCCCGAACTGGAAGACAAGATCGTTGTCTTTACTGACCGAAAGAGCCCGAGTCCCTTCTATCAGTCATTCGTGGCTGGCGGCATCAAACTGGATATTCGCCGCCTCCGCCCGTCTGATGTGGTCTCAATCGCGCTCGAACCAGAACGCCAGGAGCAGCAGAATGTACGAAAACTGCGCGGCCTTCCGCGCGATCGCTGGGAGGCGCTGGTCAATCTGATTGATGCCAACGGCAATGCCGCGCCGCTGGAGGACGTCTGCCGGTTGCTCGATCTCGATCCGCTGCGGCAGGAAGCCGAGGCTGTGGCAGCCAGAAGCAACATGACCGTGATTGTGAAGATGCTGCATGATAAAAGCAGTCAGTTGATGGACATGCTGATTCACGCGCTCTCCGAAGGGAAACTGTGTATCATCGACGTCTCCCAGATGCGTGGCGGCCCGTCACTGGCGCTTTCGGGGCTGATCCTACGCCGGATCTTCGATCGGAACCAGGAGCAGTTCACCGCAGCCGATCCAAAAACCATCCCGACGATTGCGGTCGTCGAAGAGGCGCAGTCGGTGCTGAATGAACAGGCATCAGCCGCCGAGCCCTACATCGCCTGGATCAAAGAAGGGCGCAAGTACGACCTGGGCGCACTGCTGATCACGCAGCAGCCGGGGAGCATTCCGGTCGAGATCCTCAGCCAGGGCGACAACTGGTTCATCTTCCACCTGTTGTCAGCGGCGGATCTGATCGCTCTGCAACGAGCCAATGCGCATTTCAGCGATGACCTGTTGAGCTCGCTGCTCAACGAGCCTATTCCTGGTCAGGGTGTCTTCTGGAGTTCGGTTGGCGGCAAGTCATACCCGATCAGTCTCCGCGCCCTGTCATTCGAGCGACTGTACGCCGTGCGCGACCCTGGCTACAACCGTCCCGCCGGCAACACGTATGCTCGCATGCTGCACAGGATCTTTTCCAGCGCGGGACAGCCCGCGACGATGATGCACCTTTCCGACGCCGGGGATGCGTCGTTTGCTCCAGAAGCGGATGAAACCGGGTCGATCGATGTGATGGCGATGATCGAACAGCGCGCCATAGAAGCTCTGCGCAGCAATAGCGAGATCCGCCAGAAACTCGAATCTTCAAGCGGTATGCCCTGGTACGGCGTTCAAAAGTTCTTAATCGACCACTTGCCGGAACACCTCGAGGATCGCCATCAATTTGGCTACCACCTGGTCTCGAAGGCGATGAACGCCATCTTCAGTCCCGCCGGATGGGAAACGTTCAAAAATCCTGGTACGGGAAAAACATGGATCAGGGTCAACCGGTAATACCATTTTAGATTTTGGAGTACTACGCCTGGCGTCGCAAAGCCTGAAACCGTAATGCGGTATTATCAACGATGACCGGTATAACCCGTGGTCGCCTGGCATGATCAGCGGCAACTGTGACCAGGGTGTTGAACGGGCGCTGGCAACAGTCACGCGACTGTTCATAATCGGGGGTTCGGGGAAGCTCCCGGGTTCAGGGATCGGTAATCGATCTGCAGCTGCGGGTCGTATAATCCGCCTGGTGGTCTCCCGGTTGTTCCGACATTGGTCACGAACTCCCCGGCAGCGTCAGGCGGATCGGTCCGCGCGCCGTGCGACCATCAACGACCCGTCCTTTCTGGGTGATCACAATCAGCCCGGCGTCCGCCAGAGCACAAGCGGCAGCGCGGACCGCCGGCATTGCAGCGCGCCATTCGCACGGAGCCCATACCCGCGCCACCTCGGATGGACAGATGCTCTTCCCAACTCCACGCTGCCGGACGAGGCGCAGAATGACCGCTTCCAGCGTTTCCTGGTCTGTCTGTTCGGTCATGGCGCTCTGGAGATATGCCGGTTCATCGTCATTGCGGCTGAGCCGATGACGACCCGGACGATGCGCCTGGCGGCGCCAGATGTCCCGTCATCAATGCGTCAAGTTCGGCGCCGGCCGCATATGGCGTCATTCCTGCCGGAACGATAAGGAGCGCATTGGCGCCCAACATCGACAACAACCGGCTGCTCCCCTGCCGTCCGGTGCTGCGCGCCATCAGCCGGCCGTTTTCCCAGCTGACAACCGCGCGCTGATATTCCGGGCGATCAGCAGACGGATGGATCGGCTCGCACAACGTCACCCGCACGTGTGGGCGCTCAGGGTGCGCATCGCCCTGCAAACGGCGAAGCGCAGGACGCACAAACACTTCGAATGACACCAGCGACGAAACCGGATATCCGGGCAATCCGAACGCCAGGAGCGGCGCTGCTCGCACCGAAGCGGGTCGTTCAATCGTTGCGAATGTGGTCGGTTTGCCTGGCTTGAATGCGATACGTCCGAAATGGACGGTTCCCAGCTCTGCCAGCAGCGGCTTGATCAAGTCGCGCGTTCCCATGGAGACGCCGCCGCTGGTGAGCAACACATCAGCCTGATCGAGCGCCGCCAGGATCGCGGCGCGTTGCACATTCACATCATCACGCGCGATACCGAGCGAGAGCGCCAGCCCTCCAGCTTCACGCACCGCCGCCATCAGCGCGTAGCGATTGCTATCGCGCACTCCGCCGGGAAACACCTCACCATCCGGTTCGTACACCTCATCGCCTGTGGCCAGCACGGCAACCACCGGACGACGATACACCATCACACGGGCGCGCCCCACCGTCGCCAGCAACCCGATCTCAGCGGCGCCAAGCGTCGTGCCGCGCGCCAGCACCAGTTGCCCGACGGCGATATCCTGTCCAACGGTATGAATGTTGTCCCCGGCGCGAAGGGTGCGCTGCACGATCAGCACACTATCGCGCTCGTCGGTGTACTCCACCGCGATCACGGCATCGGCGCCGTCAGGAATCGGAGCGCCAGTCATAATGCGCACGGCGGTTCCAGGTTCGACGCGCAGCCCTGGCGTCGCTCCGGCGGTCACCTCGGCGATCACCCGGCGCGGAGCGCTGCCATCGTCGCTCCGCAAGGCATACCCGTCGACGGCTGCCTTGGGCGCGTCGGGCAGTGGTTCGACGCCGTAGACATCCTCCGCCAGCACCCGCCCGGCGGCAGCATCGCGGAGGACGTCGATCTCTTCAACGCCGAGCAACGTGATATGTTCTCTGATGAGACGTTGCGCCTCATCGATGGAAACCATCGGATAGGGTGATTCGCGTTGCATGATACGACTCGTTATGCTGGCGTCGCCGCGAGTTCGGCCGACTTCTTCGCTGCGTGTTCCTGCTCGCTCAGGAACCATGTCGCTTCCATCGCTGCCTTGCACCCTTCGCCTGCCGCCGTGATCGCCTGGCGATAGATATGGTCGACCACATCTCCTGCGGCAAAAACACCTGGGATACCGGTGCGCGTTCGATGGTCGGCGACGATGTACCCGTTCTCGTCAAGTTCTAGTTGACCTTTGAACAGCGATGTGTTCGGAATGTGCCCGATGTACGGAAACACTCCATCTGTGTCGATCACCGATACGTCACCGGTCTTGAGGTTGCGCACACGCACGCCGGTCACTTTGTCGTCTCCCAGAATCTCCTCGACCACCGAGTTCCATACGAAGGAGACCTTGGGATTCGAGAATGCGCGTTCCTGCAGGATCGGATCGGCGCGCAGCGCATCGCGTCGGTGAACGATCATCAACTCAGAAACGTAGCGCGTCAGGAAAAGACCTTCATCCAGGGCGCTGTTGCCGCCGCCGACTACAACGACCTTCTTGCCGCGGAAGAAGAACCCGTCGCACGTTGCGCAATACGACACACCGCGGTTTGCCAGCCGTTCCTCTCCGGGAACGCCGAGTTTCCGCGGTGAGGCGCCGGTCGAAATGATCAACGCGTCAGCCGTCACCTCTTCGCCGCTATCGGGGAAGATGCGGAACGGGCGCTGCGACAGATCGACGCGCTCGACGATGGCATCCATATAGCGCGCGCCAAAACGTGCCGCTTGCTTCTCCATATTGTCGGCGAGCTCGAAGCCGCCGATCCCCTCAACGAAGCCGGGATAGTTCTCAACTTCGCTGGTCGTTGCAATCAGACCGCCCGGCTGCAGGCCGCGGATCACCAGCGGCTCGAGGTTTGCGCGGGCCGCATAGAGCGCCGCAGTCAATCCTGCTGGACCAGAACCGATAATAACAACTTTGCTATGCATGTCGTCGTCTCCCTATGCATTGAATGAACGGCATCCCTGCGCCGCTGCTGTTATGATGATACCACACCGGCAAACGTTACGCAGACAGATTCG
The DNA here is from genome assembly GCA_041641515.1 of Roseiflexus sp. Lineage (GTDB taxonomy): Bacteria > Chloroflexota > Chloroflexia > Chloroflexales > Roseiflexaceae > Roseiflexus. The sequence goes on along the minus strand of JBEPYG010000129.1, from coordinate 2,381 downwards.
ATGTTCCTGAAGGATTCTGGTACCGTTGCCTGCCGCCCAACGAACCAGCGCAGGCAGGGATGATCGTCCATCTTTCGTGAAGCGCGCTCCCGTGGCAGTATTTGCAGGACGGTTCTTGTGTGCAGCGGGAGGCGGTATGCGCTGGCTTGCTCTCGGACCAATCGTCCTTGCCCTGATCGTGATCATGGCAGTCGCACCGACATGTGCTACTGCTGCGCCGACTGCCATCATCAACGAATTCATGCCTGCCCCGGCAAGCGGGCCAGAATGGGTCGAGATCGTCAACTCCAGCGACGCGCCACTCGATATTGGCAGCTGGAGGATCGACGACGATACGCCCGGCGGTTCACAAACGGTCATTCCTCCCGGTGTTATCGTCCCGCCATACGGTCTGTTCGTCATTACTCTGAGCACACATATTCTCAACAACACTGGATCGGACGCTGTGACGCTGATCGACGCTTCCGGCGCCGTCGTTGACGTTGCCCCCTACACGGCGGCGACGATCGGCAAGAGTTTTGCGCGCATCCCGGATGGGAGCGGCGTCTGGGTGAAGGGCGAACCATCGCCCGGTGAATGGAATGCACCGCCAGGACTGGCGCCCTCCGCGACACCGCCTGATGATACTGTTTCTCCCGAACTGTCACCGACTAGTGACCCATCGCCAACGGTGCTGCCCGACACGGCAACCCCCTCCGGAACGCCCCTGACGGCGCCGACGGTCGTCGGCACACCAACCAGCACATCTGAACCGACAGTCACCCATACCCCCTCGCCGACCGACGAGCCGACCGTAACAGCGGAACCGACCGCGACGCGCACGCCCTCACCGACCGACGAGCCGACTGCAACGACAGAACCAACGGCCACCTGCACGCCTTCGCCAACGCGCACGCCCTCACCGACCGCAACGATAGAACCAACGGCCACCCGCACGCCCTCACCGACGCGCACCTCGTCGCCAACACGCACGCCCTCGCCAACGCGCACCCCGTCGCCGACCGATGAGCCGACCGAAACGGCAGAACCGACTGCGACGCGTACGCCCTCGCCGACGCGCACGCCCTCGCCGACGCGCACCCCGTCGCCTACTCACGAACCCACAGCAATCGCAGAGTCAACCGCGACGCGCACCTCATCGCCGACGCGCACGCCCTCGCCGACGCGCACCCCGTCGCCCACTCACGAACCCACAGCAATCGCAGAGTCAACCGCGACGCGCACGCCCTCGCCGACGCGCACGCCCTCGCCGACGCGCACCCCGTCGCCCACTCACGAACCCACAGCAATCGCAGAGTCAACCGCGACGCGCACCTCATCGCCAACCAGAACGCCAACCGCGACGCGCACGCCCTCGCCGACCCGCACCTCATCGCCGACCAGAACGTCAACCGCGACGCGCACGCCCTCGCCGACGCGCACCACGCAACCGGGACACGCTGCTGCTGGCGGCGGAGCGTCGAGCATGACCGCATTCCCATCATCCGACGGAACGGTAAGAACGCGAGCGAGCATCACGCCTGCCGTCACCCGTCGTTCGTATGACCATCGGCCTGCATGGATGCCTGGCGGCTTGCCGACAGTGGCGCCATTCGTGGTTGTGGGGTCGCGTGAGCTATACCGGACGCTGCTCACACCCTCGGCCACCCCTTCTGTTACGCCAACGCCGATGCCACAGCCGACAATGATGGCATCCACAGCCGCCACACCATCGACGTCTGGTTCCGGTTCCTCGCTCATCGCCATCAGGATCAGCGTCGGAGCGCTTTTGATCGTCACTGCTGCGTGGCTTACCGTTCGTTCGTTGCGCCGCCGAAAGGCGCACACATACGAGACCGGCGCTTCAGAAGCGGAATGGTCTTACGATATATGACACGATCGTGAGCGCTGTGCTATAATAGCGCTTCCGAACGTGTTCGTGAGCATCGCCGCGCTATCACAGGGAGGTGTGCCATGCTTGACCCGACGCCGCTCATCCAGGAGCGATTATCACAGAACCGCTGGGGGTTGCTCGGCGGTCAGGGATGCATCCTCGGGTTCGATGTCGGCAGTTATGGACTACGAGCGGCGCTGGTCGATCTCAGCCGTCACACCTATGTCAGCGCACACCGGGAGCCCGAACGCGAGACACCGCAGGAACTCGTGGGGGGTGCAATTGACCTGGGGAACGAACTCATGGCAGCGCATGGCGTCACCGCTGCACACCTGGTTCGTGTCGGAGCAGGATTCGGCGGACCGGTCGATGTCCGGCAGGGCATTGTGCTGCTCTCGCCGCGCATGCCGGGTTGGGAACGCTATCCTTTGCGTGAAATGTTCGAGAACGCTTTCGGTGCAACGTGCCTGGTCGATAACGATGCCAATCTGATCGCCCTGGCGGAAGC
>JBEPYG010000128.1:0-10871 GCA_041641515.1 Roseiflexus sp. | reverse complement strand
ACATGACCAAGCGCCATGTAATCATCGGCGAGTTCTACCCACCACTGCGCCGGGCTGGCATCGTTCATTACGGCGCTGAGATGTTCGATAGCCTCGGCGCGTTGATCGCTGGCACGCAGCGCCTGCGCCAGCACGCGTCGGTACTGCGGACTGTCGGGTTGCAGCGCCACTGCGCGTCGGGCGCTGTCGAGCGCCTGGGCGGCACGCCCCAGGGCGAGCAATGTTTCGGCGAGCAGGGCATAACTTTCAGCATCACGCGCATCGCGTCGCAGCGCCTCGACAAGATCGGCGCGCGCGCTATCGATCTGCCCGATTGCAATGAGGGCGCGTGCGCGTGCGCGTCGCACATCCGGCAGATCAGGGGCGAGGGTGACTGCCTGGTTGAGTTCCGCCAGCGCTTCGCCGTGCCAGCCGCGCTCCAGGTGCACCAGCGCCAGTTCGACGCGCCAGACGGCGGAGTCGGGGCGCAGGCGTAGCGCCTGTTCGAGCGCCTCGGCTGCAGCGGGAAGATTGTCGAGCGCGCGCAGACACATGCCGAGCGCGTAATAATCCTCGGCGGCGCCGGAACCTGCAACCGCGCGGCGTAGCGCGTTCAGCGCTCCTGCGTAGTCGCCGATGCGATACAGGAACTGCCCCAGACGCTGCTGCCAGTCGATGCGGTCGGGTTCGGCGGCGGCAGCGCTTTCCAGTTCTGCGACTGCCGCTGCAAGGTTGCCTGAACCCTCCAGCGCATCGGCGAGCAGTGCGCGATACGCGCTGTTACCCGGAGCGCAATCGACGCATGCGCGCGCATGTGAAACAGCCTGCTCCCAATCGGATGCGCGGATGCGAGCGCGACAGAGCAGTTCATAGATGCGTGCTATCCTCTGGTTCCATTCCTCTGCGCCATCAGCGTCGTTGATCAGATGAAGGGCGTGTTGCAGCGCCTGTTCCGCCTGTGCCACGTTGCCCGCTTCCAAAAGCAACTCTCCCAGGCGTGTGTGGTGAGCGGCATCGTCGGGGGCAAGCGCCACGGTGCGCTGCGCCAGGCTCACGGCGCTGGCGAGGTCGCCGGCGCGCGCCAGGAGATCGCGCAGCGCAACACAGGCGGGCAGGAGCGTGGCATCGAGCGCCAGCGCCTGTTCCAGCAACGGGCGTGCTTCGTCATCACGTCGAAGCGCGATGAGCGCTTCAGCTGCCAGCGTTGCCGGATGCGCCCGATCGGGGGTGAGGGTGAGCGCCTGCTGCGCGGCTGCCAGCGCTGCCTCTGCCCGGCCTGCTGTGAGGAGTGCCCGGCTTCGCTCGATGTGCGCTGCGACCAGTCGTGAGTCGAGCGCCACAGCGCGGTCGAGCAGTTCCAGCGCCTCATTCACGCGCCCCAAGCGAAGCGCCAGACTTCCGGCGCGTTGCTGAATCGCCGCATTCCCTGGCGCGAGACTGGCAACCCGTCGCCCGATCGCATATGCCGCTTCGAGACGACCGCACGTTTCCAGGGCGCACCGATAGGCATCGAGGGTATCGGTATCATCGGGGTGAAGAAGGAGTGCGCGCTCGAAGGCGGCACAGGCGTCGTTCGCCATGCCGAGATGCAGATATGCTCTGCCAAGTGCGCTTTCGTACCGCGTGCTGCTGCTCAGCCGCGCAGCGCGCTGGAACGATCGCGCCGCCAGACGCCATGCGCCCATAGCAGCGTGGAGCATGCCGGTCTGAAACAATGTTTCGGGATCGTGGCGGGCGCGACGTAGCGCGCCTGCCAGCAAAGAACGCGCTCGCGCCAGATCGCCACGGCGCAGGAGGAGCGCACCAGCGGCACGCGCATAATCGGCGCGTTGTGGGTCGAGCGCCGCCGCCTGTTCGTATGCAGCGAGCGCCGTATCCCACTGCTCGACAGCTTCAGCGGCAACGCCATAGTCGTAGTGCAGGTCGGCCCGTTCAGGCGCCAGATTCAGCGCCTCGCGCAACAGGCGTTCGGCGTCGCGCGTTCGTCCAAGGCGGCTGTATGCCAGCCCCAGCGCACGCGCGTGATCGGGCGAGTCCGGCGCGAGTGCGTAGGCGCGCCGAAAAGCGTCGAGCGCCTGTTCGGTATCGCCAGTGCGCCACAACAGTTCCGCAAGTTCGCCGTAGGTGTCGGCGCTCTCCGGGCGCAATTCGAGCGCTGCCCACAGAGCTGCCGCTGCTTCGTCGATATTGCCGCAATCGCGCAGGAGCGCACCCAGGCGCCGGTGATACGCCGCGCACTGCGGGTCGAGCGATACAGCTGCGCGATATGCTGCTAGGGCGCTGTCCATCTCGCCGCACGCTGCGAGCACCTGTCCCAGTTCGTCCTGCAAAGCGGCATTCGAGGAATGGAGTTCTACCGCGCGTTGCAGCGCGGCGCGCGCACCGGGTAAATCACCGATGCTGCGGCGCAACTGCCCTAGACGCACATAGAGTGACGGGTCATCGGGGCGCAGGGCGACAGCGCGCGCATAACTCTCGACCGCTTCTGCGCAGCGCCCGGCATCGGCGTGGACCTCGCCGAGTTCGGCATATGTTGCCGCATCACCGCCAGATCCGGCTATCAGATCGTGCAACTCCGCCTGAGCTTCATCGAGGCGTCCCAGGCGTCGCAGCGCCATTGCCGCACTGCGGCGGTACGCCGGCTCACCGGGTTGCTGCTGCGTCGCGTGCCGATACGCCTCCAGTGCGCGCGAGAAACGCCCCTGTTGCAGGTAGACGTGTCCCAACTCATGCGCCGCTGCCGCCGACCGCTTCTGCTGCGCGTCGAGAACGGTTTCCAGTGCCGCCGCCGCCTGTTCCAGTTCTCCCATCCGGCTGCACACGACGCCGAGCTGCTGGCGGTAGCGCAGGTCGTCAGATTCACGCGCCAATGCCTGCTCATAAGCGACGCGCGCCAGCCGCCACTGACCGGATCGGCTGTAGAGGTCGCCTAGGCGACCGAACAACCCAGCTTCGTCGTACCCTTCGTTGCCGGCGCGCTCCAGTTGCTCCAGCGCTGCGCGATCCAGCCCCTCAGCTGCAAAGGCATCGGCGATCATCACGCGCAATGGCGGCGTCAGGGAGCCGCTGCGTTCGAGCAGTTCATCGTATTGGGCGGGCGCTTCGGCGTCGATCAGGCAGCGCGCCGTCAATCCGACCGCACCGGCTGCCAGCAGGCGCCGCACCACGGCATCGCGATCGTCGGACAAGCTGTAGGCGAAGATGACTGCGTCCGTCCAAGCGCGGCTCAGAATAGCAGATGACCATTGATCGGGGCGGGTGCGCGCCAGCAGCAATGCCTGAGCAAAAGAGCGCAACACGGGATGGCGGAAGCCAATTGTGCGCCGTTCGGCATCGAAAGTCAGAATGCCGGCATCGATCAATGCCATGAGAGCCGCTTCGCCTGTCGTAGCGCGCAGTGTGCGCCCATGCATCGATGTGGAGCGATGCAGAGCGCCAGCCATAAGCGGAGTATCGGACACATAGGCGCTCACTTCGATAGCGGTGATGGCGCTGTCGAACGTGAGGTCATTCTGCCCCTGATGATCGAGGAGATGCGCAATGTCGATCAGGGCATGCACTGCCTGTGACGCCGAAATCGAGCGCGGATGCGCCATCAGCGCCGCTGTCACAAGCGCTGGCATCCAGGTTGCCAGGAGTTGTCCACGGCTCTGGATAGGCGCATTCAGCGCCTCGCGCGCTTCGATAAGCGCGGTAAGCCAGCGCGGGCGAGTTGCCAGGTGCAGAATATCTTCGTTGCGCTGAACCCAGGCCGCTGCCACATCGCCCGCCTGCCGCTGCACCTGTGCAATCACATCGCGTGGACGGAGCGGTTGCAGGGTGCGCACCTCGGCGCCGTTCAACCAGGGACGGAACAGCCCCAGGTGCTCGCTGCGACACGTGCTGATCCAGCGCGTCTGAGCGCCGGTTGTCGCCAGGGTGTGGGTCAATGCCGCCAGGCTGGCAAGCTGTGTTGCTGGCGGAAGTTCGTCGAGTCCGTCAAGCAGGAAGAGCAGTGGGCGCTCACGTGCGAGTTCATCGAGTGGCGGCGGCGCTCCGACGCCGAACCCGGCCGCCAGTGTCGCTTCGATGCTGCCCTGGAAACGACCCAGTTCAATGTAGAGTGGAAGCGGTGCGTTTGCGCTACTCCACGCAGTGCGACTGTTACCCGAAAGAAACGCTTCTGCCAGCCCGATCGCCAGCGCACGCAGGGTTGTCGTTTTGCCCGCTCCTGCCGGACCGATCAGCGCCAGACGCGGAAAGATTTCCGCCGCCATTTGAATGGTCAGCGGCGCAGCGATCGGTGCGCCCGGTTCGGTGGGATGGCTGACATCCGATGCCAGCCAGAGTGGAGCGACAGTCCGTGCAGCGCTGAAGTGGTGCTGCGCGCAGAGCGCCTCCAGATACGTGTGCGCCCAACCGGCGAGTTGTACTGCCATACGTTCTTTCCTTTGCCGCCATTTGTCTGGCGGCGCGCCTTTCAGCGAGCTTCTGCGCCTGAACCCGTTATGCACCGATCATCATCATCATCCAGAACGCCAGTCCGCACAGGATCGTGCCAAGCAAGCAGAGGAATGCGCCCGTACCGATGGCGGTCTGCACCAGGCGGGTAATAGCTTCGAGCAAGTGCGTCGCTCCATCGAGCGCCGCCTGTACGCCGATATCCATCAGCGACTTGCTGCTCAGACGCGATGATTGCCCTGCCAGCGATCGCATCGCTTCCTGGTATTCGCGTGTCATAATGATCACCAGTCCACAGATCAGCATGCCGATGCCGGTGATGAACAGGATGATTGCCATACCAATCTGGATGGTTGTGATCATAGAAGTCTCCCTGGCGTCTGTCTGGATACCCCTGTCCTGTTGTCATTGCGCTCGCGATGACGTTGGTTCTTCGGTTCTTTGGATAGATGAACATGTCAACCGGGCGTGGTTCAGGTCTGATGCACTTCTTTGGGCGCGCCGACCATCAATCGTTCACCGATCAGATCGCCGAGGAGCAGGAGGAGCGCCTGCAGGGCGGCATCATCCACGGCGCCGCGCGCCGCGAGCACGAGTGATGGTTCGCCCGCCACGCGCACCGGCAGGAACGTCAGCGTCCGCTCCTGTTCGATGCGCACCAGTGAACGCCCGCTGCGCAGCACTTCGGCAGCGAGGCGGAAATGCACCGGTTGCAGGCGAGGCAGCGGTGTATGGTCGCGTCCGCGTGCGATCAGGAATGGTGCAAGCGTCTGACGTTCATCGGGACCGATCAGCGCCATCCAGTCCAAGTCGAGCGCGGCGGCGATCCGCTGGCAGACATCCAGCAGCGTGGGATTGAGCTGAGGGGCGGTGCGCAGGATGCCGGCCCCCTCCCACAGCGCCATCAATGCCTGGTGATGGCGTTCCAGTACGTCGATCGAGCGCAGTGCAGCTGCGCGCTGCGCCGCAGTGGCAACGAGATGTTCGAGCGCGTCGCGTTGCGAACGGTCGAGTTCTGCGGAGGGGCAATGCACCATCAGGCGCCCCACGCCTGCAACCTCAAGGGTATGCTGGGCGAACGAGGCAGGCGCCTGCGCGTCCTTCAGCGACGCCGGTACGCCGGTGATTGCCATGGCGCGCTCAATCACGCAGCGCACCAGAGTATCGAGCGACACACAGGCGCTGAGCGCTGCCAGGTTCTGGCGTTGCCACTCCAGTGTGCGCCGCGCCTCGTCGCGATCCCGATCCAGGCGCTTTCGTTGCGCAATATCGTCGTGCAGGCGGGTCAGCGCCAGGCGCGCCTGGCGCGTTCCCCAGACGGCGGCAATGCTCACGATCGTGTGAACTGCCGCGATTTCGATCAGCAGATTGCCTGCCTGCGCCGGATCGAGCGCAGCAATGAGCAACAGAACAATCGCGCCAATGCCGGCAGACGCAAGCACATCGCGTTCTTCGATCAGCAGACTGGTCTGAACAACCAGCGCTGGCGCAAGAATGAGCATCGAGCTCGTGGCGCCTCCGGTTGCCAGGATAAGCGCGCCGGTTGCAGCGCTGTCAGCGATCAGCAGCGTCCAAGAGGGCAGGGTGACGGTCAACCCGGCGATCAGTGCGCACACGGCGATTGCCAGGGCGATGCCAGGCAGTGGCATTGTTGGATGCGATACGCCATGCAGGATCAGTTCAATGCCACAAATCACCAGCAAGATAACCCGAAAGAGCGTGGCGCCATAGTCGCCGAGCCGGAGTTCTCGTCCTTCTCTAGAGATGCGTCGAGCGTCCTGCATCCGCGACAGTCCCGCGTCGGCGGAAGAAAGGATATCTGTCTGATTGTGCTGCAATGGAATGAACATGTCGAGCCTCATTTCTTCCTGTTGTCAACGAAGGATGTGAAGTGTCGCGAAGAACCCCGCTGCCATTGAACGTTGCGTATTCAACGTTCTCGCTTTCACCCTATAACTTCTGTACCTCTCGCCTTTCGCCTCACAGATCGCTCAGCCGCTGCACGTTGTCCCATTCGCCAATGGTGCAATACAGCACATCGAGAGCGAATGCCTCTGCCACGTAGTCGTGTCCATCGAATGACACACGGAAACTGGGTCCAAGCGGCGCTCCCAGGCGCTCCCGAATAGCGTACTGCTGGGAGGGCCATGTCGGGCGCCACTGGCTGCCTGCCCGCTCATAGAGCCGTTCCAGCAATGTCTGCGCCAGAGGGTCGCGTTCGCCGCGCGCATCGATCAGCGTGCTGAGGCGACCGATCTCTTTCCAGCGCCCAACCGGGCTGTACAACACATCGAGCGCATAGATCGCCGCTGACCATTCATCGTTGCCGACGCGCACCCGAAAACTTGCACTCAATGGCGGTCCGACAGGTTCACGCAGGGCATACTGGTGAAATGCCCAGTCTGGTCGATATGTTTCGCCCGCCTGTGCATAGATGGCCTGCAACAACGCCTCACGCAGCGGCTGATGTTCGGGCGCCGTCAGCGTGCTCAACCGTTCGACGCGCTTCCATTCGGCGATGGGGCTGACCAGCGTCTCACGACCGAACGACTGCCCGATGTAGTTGCGCCCCGCAACTGTCACCTCGAACGACGGTGCAATCGGCAAACCAAGCTGCGCCATACGCGCTGTGCGGGTCATTGCCCAATCGGGCCATTCGACCGCACCGACCTGGCGGTATGCTTCGTTCTGCAGCACCTGACTGAATGCAGCGCGCCTGGCTGGTGGGATCGGGCGATCTGGCGCGGCAATAGTTGTTTCGGCGAAGACGTGTCGTAAAAACTCAGCCCATGGGAAGCCAGCAGGGTCATTTTTGCGCCCTCGTGGAACTGCCACATCCAGGTGCCGCACGACCATGTCGGGTGCGATGCGGTATTGAGCGACCTTTTCGCGGGTCAGGTGAATAAGCGCGCTCAGTTGCGCAGATGGGTAAGGATCGCGACCGTTATTGGCATTCTCGAGTTCAATGCCGAGCGACAGTTCATTGATCGCCGTCTCGCCGCGCCATGCAGCGCGCCCGGCATGCCATGCGGCGTATTCATCGGGCACCAGGCGGTAGATCTGCCCCGCTTTGTCGATCAGGTAATGTGCCGATACGCGCGCTGCCGGGTTGGTCAGCCATGCCAACGCGCTGCGTGCGGCGCCTGCCGTTGCATGGAGGACGATCATTGAAATTGCTCGACCGCCACGTGATCCGTAGTTGGGCGAGCGGATAGATGTATTGATCGTGACTGTCATTTCGTTGAAATGTTGTCAAAATATGCGCATGCACCATAGCATGTCGGTGGAATGGTGTGCTATGATAGGTTTGTGTATTTTTGATTCCAGAAATAGAGAAGATGAGTATTACTGGGTTCAGGTACCCGGAAACTGATGAGTCGGGGGATGACAATGTGATGTCTGGCGTGCTATTTCTTTCATGGCGTTAGAGAATGAGGGGTGAGCAATCGGGAGAGGGGAGGCGAAGGGGATGTCTGGCATGCACCTTCTCGCCAGGCCTCGCTTCTGCTATTGATGATGTTTGAGGACGCACCATGACTTCGCGGCGCTCGCGCATCGTACTCGCCGACCAGCAGCATCTGTTTCGACAGAGCTTGGCGCAACATCTTCGCAGCGCGGGGCATGTCATTGTCAATGAGGTGGACACGCTCGAAAGTCTCGATCGCTGCATGATCGACACCGAACCGGACATCATTATGCTGGACCGGTATCTACCAGGTGGCGATGCGTTCGAGTATGTTCACATGCTAAACACGCTCCAGCCGCAGACGTCCGTTCTGCTGCTGGTAGCCTATGAACACGAAGCGCTGGAATTGCAGGGACAGGCGTTTCTGGCAGGAGCTTCGGGGTGTCTGTCGAAAGAACTGCAGTCCACCGCGTATGTGCAGGCAGTACGCCGTCTGCAGGACGGGCAGTTACTCTTCCCTGCCGAGGTGTTGCGCCGTGCTGCCCGCCCGCCGGCGATCAGCGGTCCAGTTGCGAGTTTGAGCGAACTGACATCGCGTGAACTGGAGATTCTGCAACTGATCGCTGAAGGGCTGGGGAATCGCGAAATCGCCGCGCGACTCGACATCACCTACAACACAGCGATGAAGCATGTGAGCAATATTCTGGCGAAACTAAAAGTGAGCAACCGGATGGAAGCTGGCTTGCTCTTTTTACGCCACACAGCCGATGGTACACTGTCTGGAGTTGTCCGCCCGCCACGACTCAGGTAGCATTACCGCACAACGCGCTCGAAGCGGCGTCCCGCGCGTGCGCCTGGCACTGCCACTGCCTTCAGCACGTCCGAGACGACATCGGCGGCGCTGACGTTGCGAATACGCGCCGAAGGATTGATGATCAGGCGGTGCGCCAGCACCGGTTCCGCCAGCGCCTTGACATCGTCGGGAATGACGTAGTCGCGTCCGAGGATCGCCGCCTGCGCCTGCGCTGCACGGTAGAGCGCCAGCGATCCGCGCGCACTGACGCCGAGGTAGACATCCTCGTGATGACGGGTGGCGGTGACAATCGAGACGATGTATTCCTCGATCAGTTCATCGACATAAACCGACTTGATGCGTTCCTGCAGGTCGATCAATTCTTCAGCAGCTGCAACCTGCGTCAGCGTATCGATCGGGTGCATCTGGCGCTGACGACGCAGCATGGCAATTTCGTCGTTCCGTTCCGGATAGCCAAGACGAATGCGCATAAAGAAGCGGTCGAGCTGTGCCTCAGGAAGGGGAAAGGTTCCTTCATACTCGATCGGGTTTTGCGTCGCCAGCACCAGGAACGGCTTCGGCAACGGGTGCGTGACGCCGTCGACCGTGATCTGCCGTTCTTCCATAGCTTCGAGGAGTGCGCTCTGGGTCTTCGGCGTTGCACGGTTGATCTCGTCTGCCAGAACGATTTGTGCAATGATCGGACCGGGACGGAATTCGAACTCATGGGTGCGTTGGTTGAAGATCGAAACCCCGGTCACATCGGACGGCAGCAGGTCGGGGGTGAACTGAATGCGCTTGAAACTGCATCCGATCGAGCGGGCGACAGACCTGGCAAGCATCGTTTTGCCAGTTCCGGGCACGTCTTCGAGGAGAACATGCCCTTTACAAAGCAGCGCAGTCAACACCTGATCGATGGCGCGGCGCTTCCCGATGATGACCTGCTCGACATTGGCGGCGATGCGTTCGACGATAGTTCTGATGTCTTCCATTTCAGAGGTTCCATGTACAGATGTTCCAGGGCACTGGTAGTATACCATTCAATCCCTGGTTTTTTCGGTGCAGGAGTTATCGCAGCGCCACCAGTTCTGTTGCGCCATGCAAACGCATCACATCATCATAACGCATACGTCCGGCGCCAACCATCAGTGTATTCGCGCCGCCGCACGCAACGCCCATGCGTAGCGCTTCGGCGAGTGAGCCGCCGTTGTGCAGGATGGCGATGATCCCCGCCAGTGCAGCATCACCGCTGCCCACCGGGCTGATCGAATCGATCGGCGGCGTGCGCGCGTGCCATGCGTTGTGCGCATCAACTGCTACTGCTCCCTGTGCGCCAAGCGTAACAATAATCCGCCGTGGACCGCGTTGCACCACAGCAGTCGCAGCAGCGCACGCCTGAGCCGGCGTATCGATCGTCCGCCCAAGCGCAGCGCTCAGTTCGTGCATGTTGATCTTCAGCAGATCGACCGGCAGATCGAGCGCTGCTTCCAGGGTCGGACCGCTGGTGTCGAGGCACACGAACGTCTCTGGCGGCAGACCTCGTACCAGTTCGACATACTGCGCCGGTGTGACACCTGGTGGAACACTGCCGGAAATGGCGATGAACGCGGCATCGCGCGCCTCTTGCCAGACCAGTTCGGTGAAGTCGCTCCAGTCGCCGGCGCCAACTGCTGGACCGGTTTCGTTGAGCGTCAGATGGTCGCGCGCTTCGGGGTCAGTAATCAACAGGCAGATGCGCGACTCGCCAGCGCTCAGCCAGCTCCAGGCGCCTTCGAGATCTTCTGCATGCGCCAGCACCGCAATCTGCCTGCCGTTGTCGCCGCCGAGCAGGGCGCATGCGCGCACCGGCACACCCAGCGTGCGCACTGCGCGCGCGACATTGAACCCTTTCCCGCCTGCTGAATCGATCCGTGCGGCAACACGGCACACATCGCTGTGACGAAATCCAGGCACGATGAGGACACGATCAATGGCTGGATTCGGAGTGACAGTAAGAAGCATCGATACCTCTTGACGATTCTGCCATACCTGATTAGAATCAGAGTGCAACGCGGGAGTGGCGTAGTGGTAACGCGAGAGCCTTCCAAGCTCAAGTCACGGGTTCGATTCCCGTCTCCCGTACCAGATCATATCACACTCCGTATTGGCGCGCTTTGCCCGGTTGGGGCACAGCGCTGCCGTGCCCCAACGAGATTATCCTCCGAAGCGCGTGGGCGTGTTAGGGACACGTCCTGTTCATCTGAGCGGCAAGAG
>JBEPYG010000127.1:7545-10944 GCA_041641515.1 Roseiflexus sp. | reverse complement strand
CGCCGCCTCTCATACGGTCGGCGCCGCATACCACGTCCATCACGGCACGGCCAATTCGATTCTCCTGCCGCACGGTATGCGCTTCAACGCATCGGTCGTTCCCAACCGCATGGCGCGGATCGCGCGTGCAATGGGCGTCAACGCGGGTGGGCGTCCTGAAGAGGATGTCATTGCCGACGGAATCGCCGCTGTCGCCAAACTTGCCGCCGATTGCGGCTTGCCCGCGCGCCTGCGTGACGTCGGAGTGCCTGAAGATGCATTGCCCGCCCTCGCAGAGGGGACGTTGATGGACGGCGCGATCATGAGCAATCCGCGCCCGGTTGAATACGAGGATGCACTGGCGATCCTGCGCGCCGCGTGGTAAGCGGACGCTCCGTACCCGAAGCACTTCGAACGACTCAATCGCCCTTTGGGCAACAGATTTCTTGAGTATCAGAATGCGCCCTTCTTACAGCATCCCCTTCGTGGAGCTGCGCGAGAAGGGTGCACGTGTCTCTGGCGTGGCATTCACTCTAGAAGAAATCGTACCTACGACACCCTGTAATAGCGTTTTCTTTCATGCGGGAAACTATCCATGAGAGATGATCGTGGAGCGAAGATCTACCTTAGTAGATACGCATTTGAGAACTCGACTGCTTGGCATGGCGCTGGTCAATGTCAGTCTGGCGCTCCTTCTGATTGTCCTGTACTTCGGACTGCAGACGATCCTGCTCTGGATTGGCGTTTGGGATCAGATGACGACGCATATGCTGGCGTCGGTTGGCATAGCTGTGCTGATAGTCCCTCTCCGACGACGGTTAGTGATCGTTAGCAATTGGCTTCTTCGTCTGCGCTGGCAGGATGGTGAAGAGATTCTGCGCGAACTCAGCACTGCGCTCAGCCATACGATCGAACCTGATGCCCTGCGCGCCCTCCTGATCGACGATCTGCCACGCCGGTTACGACTGTACCGTGCGACTCTCTGGATGCTCGAGCCGCCGGAAGACCATATGTTCGTTGCAATTGGCCAGGAAGCGCATCTGCCGGGAGCGACGATTTTGGTGCAGGGGGCGAGCATCAGTAAAGTGCGTCGCTGTCCCGATTATCTGCGTGTTCCCGCGCATGCCGAGGATGAATGGGCGCGACCATTCGTTGCTCAGGGGATCGGCCTTCTCGTGCCGCTGCGGATCGGCAGCCGTCTGGTAGGGATCTATGGATGCGGATGGTCGATGAGCCGCCGCGGATATTCACCCCAAACGATCAGCCTGCTCGTGACCCTGGCGCCCGCGATCGCCAGCGCGCTTGAGAATACACGTGCATACACTGAAATTGCACGCCTCAACAGCCAGCTGCGTCGTCTCGATAAACTGAAGGATCAGTTCATCGAGCACGTCGGGCATGAACTGCGCACGCCGGTTACCAGTCTTTCGCTTGCATTGCAACTGCTCACACGCCAGCCCGAACTGATGCGTGATCTCGGTCATGTCATGCGCAACAGTATTCTCCAGCTCGAGACCCTGGTCGATCGCGTCCTATTGCTGGATCACACCTTCGAGAATGCAATTCCCCACATTCGCCGTCCATCATCATCCATCGAGATCCTACCACTGCTCGAAGACGTTGCAGAATCCTTCATGCCCTCTGTGCGCGCAAAAGGTCTGCATTTACAGGTTCAGGCGCCCGAAGGACTCGCGGCGTGGGGTGAGGTCACCAGTCTGCGTCGTGCGTTGCACGAGGTGATCGATAACGCTATCCGCTACAGCGATCAGGGAACGGTAACGATTACTGCGGATGTGCGTGATGGTCTTGCGGTTATCACAGTCGCAGATCAGGGACCCGGCATTCCGCCCGATGAACGCGATCTGTTGTTCAACGCATTCTACCGCGGTCGTCGCACACGCGCGCTGGCGGAACAGCCAGGCGTTGGTCTAGGGTTGAGCCTGGCGCGTCGCGATATCGAGGCGCTCGGTGGGCAGATCTGGCTCGAACGCACCGGCAGCGACGGCTCGGTGATGTGTGTTGCTCTCCCTGCAGTGGAACTGTCGTATGCAGAGGTGGGAAGGGAAACGACCTTATAATGTGGAGTGCGTTGGCGGGGCGATGTGGTGATTGCGGGATTGCGGGATTTGGTGATTGCGGGATTGTGGGTTGCTGGTTCGCGATGACGGGATTTTATGCTATCGTTGATAATGCTGCAATTGCCGTATGCGGTTTTAGCTTTTGGAATGCCGGGCGTAGTATTCCGCAATCTAAAATGGTATTAGATTGTTGGTTGTCGGTTCTCAGGTTTCAGCTGCTGATTTCTAGTTCTCAGCACGAATCTCACGCCGTGCTGCAATCCAGACCTGTCGTGCAGCGTCGGCATTGATTGTCAGAATTCCCAGCCCGACAATCAGATCGGGCCATCCTGACAGGATCACGGCGGTAAGCAGCCCTGCTCCAACGATGGCAACATTTGCCAGGGCATCATTGCGCGCCGAGAGAAAAGCTGCTTTTGCCAGACTTCCGTGATGCTGCCGATGACGGGCAAGCACCAGTGCACAGGTCAGGTTCACGACCAACGCGCCCACGCCTGCCACAGCGAGCAGAACCGGATCAGGGGGAACGGGGTTCTGAAACTTCTCCCATGCGGTGCGAATCGTCGCCAGCCCGGGGATCAGCAGAACGCCGGCCAGCACCATCCCCAAACGTCCGCGCCAGACGGGTGACCAGCTCAACCCAAGAAGAATGAGCAGGTTGAGAAGTGTATCTTCGAGGAAGTCGATGCTGTCGGCAAACAATGCAACCGAACCAATCAACAGGGCGATGGTGAATTCCACCCCAAAATAGGCGAAGTTTGCCAGCGCGACGAAGCGCACAGCACCACGCAGCGCCGCATCCCTCGGTGAGTGGAGGGGGGTCTGTTCAACGCTCACAGGCAATCAACCTCAGCAGGCGTCACTGAGACAGGGAAGCTGGTAAGAAGCTTCATTACACGGTCACTGGTGTTGCACTGATGTCCTGGCTCAACATGACGTGCCGCGGCAGGCGCGCGGTGAGGCGGTCGATCAGCAGTGTTTCATCGTAGCACTGCCCGGCATGGAGGCAACTCAGCGCCCAAAGATGTTGCAGGTGTAAACGGGTGAACACGCGACCGTCGCCGAGGTCGCGATCGGCAAGCACACGCGGCAAAAGACGATCAATGAGTGCATCCAGTTCAACAGTAGACATCCGCAATATCTCCCTTGAATGAGCGGTTTCAACTTCCTATCAGATGTCTATCAGGATATGGTCATATTGTAGCACAAACCCCGGAAGAGTCCAGCTGGTGACATGACAGGGGTGCATTTCAATTTTGGGGCAGGATGCTGCGAAACAGCGTGGATAATGAGAGCAGGAACGCTCACAACAGGCGCGGCCGCGGCGGCGAACGAAAAGCTT
>JBEPYG010000127.1:0-7535 GCA_041641515.1 Roseiflexus sp. | reverse complement strand
CGGCCCCAGGTCGACAGGAAGCCGGGCGAGGACATGCGTCGCCCAGGGGTCCTCGACCTAGGCGAGCGGAGGCGCATCCGCTGGCGCCTCTGGATGATGGGAATGAACCGGCGTAGGCCTCCTTGTGCTCTGGTATGGTGTGACCGCTACGCCATACCATCGGAACGCCCGCGCCGGTTCCCTCTTCGATTGTTCTGGTGCTCAAGTTCGCGCCTATGGGAGGACATCATCCGTCAACATCGATCGTATCGCTCACATATATCGCTGCACCTTCCTCAGATATCTTCATGGTATTTGAACGATACCTTCAGTTTGGTGCGATACATGATCCTGCCATCCTCCAGGTGGATGTCCATCTCCACCACCTCGCCAACCCGGAGATCCTTCAGATGGCGCGATGCAGTCTCCAGGGCGTTCGCCGCCGCCTTCTCCCACGACTCCGTGCTTGTGCCGACCAGCTCGATGATCTTGTACACGCTCTCGGACATGGCTTCCCTCCTTCCAAACTGATGACACGATACACAAGTGAGTGTTTCCACTTTTTCTGGAATCGAGGGCATCGCACCATCAAAGGTATGATGGGAGTGGAACGCCCTCGACTCCAGGCGTGGTTTTTGCCCTCACGTCTGAACGCTGACGATCAAAAATGACCTGCCAGCATCTGCACGTCACGCTCGAATGCAGCAATGAACGGGTGTGCAAGACGGATGAAATCTTCGCTCCTCATACTGATGGCATCCTGGTGTGTGCCTGCCTGAAAGGTGATCGTTTCGTGTTCTGCAAGATCGCGATCCAGGTACACCGGCAGGTTGTACAGATTGCCGAATGGCGGCATCGCACCAGGCTCACAGTCGGGAAAAACGGGCACGAATTCGCGCTCGTCCGCCAGGCAGACCTCACGCGCTCCGATGATCTCGGCGAGCCGCGCCAGGTCGGCACGAGCATCGGCGGGTACGACGAGCATCGCCAGCCGTCCGTCGATGAAAACCATCACGACTTTGGCGAAGGTGTGGGGTGGGACGTGCTCATACGCGGCGATAGCAGCAGCAGTGTAGGCGGTAGGATGATGGTGGATCGTGTACGAAACGCGATTCTCGCGCAAATACGCGCTTAATCGCTCGAGACACGTCATGGCAGCACCTCCTTGTGCCTGTTAATCTCACAGTATACACGACGCTCCTGTGCCAATCCGGACAGAAGCGACGACTCAGAGGAAAGGTTCGTTCACTTTTTGACGACCGGCGGCATTGCTGGTATGCTAACAGTATGACGACGACAATCCTTGATGAACTACGCTGGCGCGGGCTGCTGTACGAGAGCAGCGAAGGTCTGGAAGAATTGCTGGAGCGTGAACGTGTGACGCTCTACATTGGCTTCGACCCCAGCGCCGATAGTCTGCACATCGGGCATCTGTTGCCACTGCTCACACTGGCGCGCTTTCAGCGCTGGGGACATACGCCGATTGCTCTGGCAGGCGGCGGCACCGGTCTGATCGGCGATCCAAGCGGCAAGACGCAGGAACGTCCCTTGCTGAGCAAGGAACAGGTCGCGGCCAATGTCGAGGCGATCAAACGTCAACTTGCCCAGTTTCTCGATTTTGACGCCGGCGACTCTTCCGCCATACTCCTCAATAATGCCGAATGGCTGACACGCCTGTCATTGATGGATTTTCTGCGCGATGTTGGCAAACATCTGACGGTCAACTACATGCTGGCGAAGGACTCGGTTCGTTCGCGGATGACGAGTGAAACCGGCATTTCGTTCACCGAGTTCAGCTATATGCTCCTCCAGGCATACGATTTTGCCTACCTCTTCGAGCATCACGGCTGCAAACTTCAGGCAGGCGGCAGTGACCAGTGGGGGAACATCACGGCGGGTATTGAACTGATCCGTCGCACACTTGGGCAGAAGGCGTATGGGCTGGTGTACCCGCTGGTGACGAAGGCGGACGGCACCAAGTTTGGCAAGACCGAGGCGGGCGCCGTGTGGCTCGACCCGCAGCGCACGTCGCCCTACCGGTTCTACCAGTTCTGGTACAACGTCGATGATGCGGATGTCGGCAGGTATCTGCGATATTTTACCTGGTTGAGCGCCGCCGAGGTTGAGGAACTGGAGCAGATAACGGCGCGTCAACCGGAGCGCCGCGCTGCGCAGCAACGCCTGGCGCGCGAGGTGACGCGCATGGTGCATGGTGAAACCGCGCTGGCGCGCGTCGAAGAGGCGTCGCAGGCGCTGTTCGGCGGTTCGCTGGCACGTCTCAGCGCCGATGATGTGGCGGATATCTTCGAGGATGTGCCGTCAACCGTGTTCCCGCGCCAGGACTTCGCGGGGGATGGGACGCCCCTGATCGACGCGCTGGTGCGCTGCGGAATCGCTGTATCGAAGAGTGACGCGCGACGTGCCATCGAGGGCGGCGGTATTTACGTCAATAATGTCCAGAGTGCCGATGTAGGGCGTCGGCTGACGCTGCGCGACAGCATCGACGGACGGTTTATCGTGTTGCGCAAAGGACGCAGGCACTACCACCTGATCAGGCTGGCGTGATCCTGTTGATCGTCGCTTCAACCGCTCTCCAACGCTTTGAGCCTTCCGGTGCCGATCCGTTCCAGATGTTGTGATACGCCGCCGTTGCTGTGCACCAGCGCCTGGATGGCTGCGTGCGGCAGCGCCAGCGTTGTGAGCGGAGTAAGGGCAATGACACTGGCGACCGGCGGTACGGTGCGTAACAGTTCGAGTTCGCCGAAGAACTCCTGCGGACCCAGACGCGCGACCAGGCGTGCATTCGATTGTGCGCCGTCGGCAGCTGGGTCGCGTCGGACAACCACCGCTGTTCCTTTGCGAATGACAAAGAACGTGCCGCTGGGCATGCCCTGGCGCACGATGATGGTTCGCTCAGGATAGGTGCGCTGTTCGGCGATTGCTGCCAGTCCGCGCAGTGTGTTGCGTGGAAGATCGGCAAACAACGGCACCCGCTCCAGCAGACGAAGCGTTTCGACCGACTCAAGCCCGTCTGCAGCATGTGGCGCTCGGTCGGCAGCGAGGCGGAAGAACTCGTCGGCTGGCAGATAGAGCAAGCTTGATGCCATCGTGGCGCGGTAGGCGTAGGTGGCAGGCGTATTGCTCAGCACCTCTTCAGCGCCGATCGTGTCGCCGCGATGGAGTTCAGCGACGATGCGTTCTCCGCGTCGTGCAACAATCTCCCCGGCTTCGATGATCCAGATTCCTGGCGCCGATGCGCCGGCACGCAGCACGGTTGCGCCGGTCGCGACGGGTTGCTCGATCATGCTGGCGACCAGCGCTTCGAGTTCGTCGTCGTCGCAGTGCAGGAAAATATTGACCTGTCGCAGCAGGCGCAGGCGCGCAGCGCGCACGTCGCCGAACGAACGCGACAACTCGCGCGCCCACGGCGTGTCGGGAAAGCAGAGCCGACTTGCCGTTTCGCGTTCAGGCCAGGGCAGGGCATCGTATGCTGCTCGAATACAGCGCCGCGCAAATGCAGCACCTGCAATCTGCTCGATCTCGGCGACTGTGTAGCGCAACACTTCAGCAAACCGTGCGCCCTGCTCGGCGATGGGGAGTGTTGTGACCTGTTGCCCGATCCGTGCCTGTTCGTGATCCAGGGTGATCTCCCAGTTTGCGGTGGCCGCCAGAATATCCATGCGGTCATCGAGCGCGCGCGCGCGGCGTTCGCCGTACACCGAATGCAGCAGTTGATAGCATCCGCGATAGGTCAGCTGGAAGGCGCGCGCCAGACGGTCGCTTTCGTTCATGTTCGGAATGTGCGTCCAGCGGAACTCGCGCAGTGTCAGATGACGGAGGGTTGCCAGATGTACCATCCATGCCGTCGTCCACAATCCCGCCCCCAACACATCGAGCGCCAGTCCGCGTCCGCGCAGATCTGCGATATAGCCGATGGTCGCGACCAGCGCGCCTGCCCAGAATAATGCCCATGCCCAGAGCAGGCGCGAGTCCGCCAGTCCGAACAGGTACTGCAGCAACAGCGCCAGCGCCAGTGCGCCAAAGTAGGCTGGCGCCGCCATTGCCAGCCATCCGAACGCGCCCGCTGCCGGGTAGACGTCCTGTGCGCTGAGGAGCGCCACCCCGCCAACGACGAACGCGAGCATCAGCAAGACGGCCGTCCCCAGCAGCTCGCGCAGCGGTGTCGCTCGCAGATCCACGTCGAGCAGCACCGTAAACCCTGCGATCAGCAATCCGAAGAACGCCAGACCATCCAGCGCGACCCAGATGCCAGGCGGCAGCGGCAACGCCCGTGCGATGCCTGCAAGCCCGGCAAGCGTCGTGGTTGCAATCAGCGCCCGAATGGCGGGGTAGATCGCTGCACCGCGATAGTACGGGCGAACCGCAAGCAGCACATTGAGCGCTACAATCCAGAAGACCGGTCCGAGTATCAGTGCGATCCATCCCCATGGCCCGCCTTCGGTCGCAATGACCGCCAGCGCTACAATCAGTGCCAGCAAGACCCCGACAGCAGAGAGCAGCCCTGGCTGGCGTCCATACCCGCGTCGAACCAGCCAGCCGACGATCGTCTGCCCGGCTTCCCAAAGCGCAAGCAGAACAGCTGCAACTGCCGGCAGCACAATCACCAGGATCAGCGCCACCCCGATCAGGCGTTGCCACCATGCGCCGCGCAGCAACTCCACAGCTGGTTCGAGGATCTGCTGCTGCCAGAACCAGACCGCGCCAATGATCGCCAGCAGTGTGTAGAGCGCCGTCGCTGCACCATAGATGGCGTAGATACGTTCTTCGCGACTGAACGGCAGCGTGCGCTCATCCAGATTGAGCGTTGTCGCTGGCGGACGTTTCCCCGCGCGTTGCATTCGGCGCGTATAGTGCGCACGCAGATGCGCACCGAGTTTCTCCCAGAGCGGACCGCGCACATATGTCAGCGCCGACCGCCGAAGGTCGGGCATCCGCAGCAGATCGACAAGAATATAGTAGCCGTCGAGTTCAAGGAGCGGATTCAGATTGAACACACTCGATACAAAACTAGTGAATGCCAGTTTGTAGGCAATCGAACCGACTGCAGTATCCGGCAACAGGTAGGCAACGATTGCCGCCAGACTGCCGACCAGCAGGTCTGCTGCGGGTCCGACAGCCGATACGATAATGCGCGCGCGGCGTGGTGAGCGCCAGATGTCGCTGGTGTCGACGAAGGCGGCAGGCAGGCCATAGTACAGCATCACGCCGCCGCGGGTCAGGGTGCGCCCAAAATGCTTGACGGCCAGCGCGTGTGCGCTCTCGTGCACGACAAAGGACAGCAGGGTGACTGCCCAGAGTGCAGCTAGTCCCAGAGTCACCGAGTCATTCAGCCGGATGATCTCATATGTTTCGGAGCCGCTACTCATTGCCAGACCAAAAGCGATGATGCCGATGAGCGCGATGACCCCGGCGAGAAATGCAAATATGCGGGTGAAGAGCAGCCTGCCGCCCCAGCGGTAGAGTGCATCGTACAAGCTATCAATGCCAGGAAGCGTCAGTGTTGCGCCGGTCAGGACACGTCGCAGTCGACGCCCCCAGGCGCCGGTTGTGCCTCTGGCAAGCGCTTCGCTGATGGCGCGGTAGACGCCGATCGGCTGGTCAAGGAGCAACCCTTCCGCCTTGAGACCTGCCACCAGTTCACCGATCGGCAGGATCAGACCGTGCTGGCGAAAGGCGGCGAGCCCCAGCTCGGAAATGGTGCGTGTGCCATCCATTGCATGCCAAACCTCGTGTTGCGCTTCGGTCAGGCGGAGGTAATTACCGCGTGGACTGCGCACGATGTAGAGCGTCTGGTCGCCTTCGCATACCGGATCGGCAGCGACATCGGGAATGGCGTGGGGGCGGTACAGCGTCGGATCGGTGCGGTTGCGCAGGATCGTCCATAGAGGCGCCGACTCTGTTCGGTGCGTGATCCGTTCACGAAGAAGCGCATACGTCTGGATGGTCGTGGTGGGCGAGTTGGCAACACCCTGCCGCACCGCAGCCCAGATACCGCCGGGGAGCGGACGGGAGACGGGTTGGGTTGGTCTGGAGTCCAGTGTGGTCGCAGCATTCAGCGTTGCCATCGCTCTTATTCTAGCACGGTGCGCCAGTGGCTCGCAGGCGCTGTGCGAGGGCGGGTGGTAAATAGCCAGATAGTTTCGCTCGATGACCTGTACTGTAAACGTACACCGATGCGCGGTCTGAGGCAAATAGCCCCTGCGTGCGCGGGTGTCGTGCCATCCAATAGCCAGGAAGGATGGTCCTTCGCAAATAGCCCCTGCGTGCGCGGGTGTCGTGTGGGGGCCCCGATGCCGCCGTGCCCCGACGAGCTACATCTCCAGTCCTGTTTTCATTTCATTTCGGCTGCGTATGCGTTGATCACCGGCGTCCTCCTGTCGACGAATGAACAACGAATAAACGAATGCTGTGGCGTCCGGTTGCGGCGGAGCTGGCGCGGGCCGGGTGTGCGCTGACGGTGGCGAGCAAGGAGCGTGCCGGTTCGTGATCGGGGGTTCAGGGTCAAGCGGCGGCGGGATGGCTTGTGCGCATGCCATGAGGCGTCGCCCCGCCGACGCAAAAACGCAAGTGTTGCGGTACGTGGGAACCTTTGCAAAAAAGGAACGTCCTGACGTTTTCACTCAGCGTGGCTGGCCTTTACTTAACCCAACTGCTTCAATCAGTTGCTTCGTATGCTCGTGTTTGAGACATAACGACATCACTGATCTTTGAGATGATATGGTACGTTTGCACGTTACCGTAATCATCTCGAAGCGCCGCACCCGGCTCCTAGCGCAACGGTTTTCTTACAACCGCGCGTATTTGCTGGTCTCCCCGAGTAGATCCAAAACCTCTCGTTTCCCTCAGCTTACGACAGCCTTGTACAGCACTATCGCTTGCCAGGTGCGGGTGCGTTGGGTTGTTCAAGTGCCTGCTCTTCGCTAGGTTACTCTGTCAGGACGGTAAAGGTAGTATACTCCATGCTGGATGGTTTTACAAGCTCTTAATCTAATGCAATTCGATGCAGTTTGCTGTGCAAAGGGTGTGCTTAACACGACAACGAGATATCGCGTGATGATCGCACCACAAAGGCACGAAGTATACAAAGTCCGCGCTTAGAGATTTCGCTTTTTCCAGGCCCGCCGGTACCTGTTCAGATTTTGGCGTCAAAGAATTCGCGTAGCGACGTTGTATTGCAACGCCGCTGTGGCCGCATCCTCGCTCCCAGGGGAAGTGTGAACAGGTACGCCCGTTGTACCTTCGCAGGTCACTGTTCACAATCGGGGTTTTGGTGGAAGCGTGCGAGGTTGCGAATCGGCGGCAGGATGGTTTTCGCAAGCGCTACAAGACGCTGCCCTGCCGATGCAACCAATGTACGATGCGTCTGAACACGTACCTTTGCAGGACCTGAGACATCGCGTTGTAGTGTTTTGTAGTGTTAAGAAGGGTGCAATGGGCAGCGTTGCTCTGACGTTTGACCACATCCGAACGCTGCGGTAGACTACAGATGACGTTGCACCTTCGGACGGAGCGAAGGGTGGGTGTGAATGATGATG
>JBEPYG010000126.1:0-11032 GCA_041641515.1 Roseiflexus sp. | reverse complement strand
GTCAATATCATTGACCAGCGCCTCGAGCCGGGAGAGGAGCGGCTCGACCTCGCGCCGCGAGAACTCACCGAGCAACCGATTGGTCGTCTCCGTGACCAGATTCTTTACCCGGATCGGATCCTGCTTGTTGTCCGGCGAGGTGCGATGCGTCGGCAGCGTAATGGTGATCGACGGATAGTGCCGCACAGCCTGCAACAAACGAATGTCGTGTCGATTCATCGATGTTCTCCACAATTCATGTTACTGTTCCGACAGGTATTCTAACAAAAAGGGACGACCTGTGCGGTCGTCCCGGTTGAGCCATTACCTTTTCATCCCAACGCTAATCTCGCCAGTTCCCCGTCTCCCATTTCTTCAGGAACACCTCAGCTTCTTCAGGCGTGCGCACCAGATCGAAGCCGGTATCGACGAAGGGGGGATATTCCTTCTTATTTGCGACAATGTCGTACAGGATACCCACCGCGTCGTAGCCCCAGCCATAGAACTTTTGCCCGATCAGCGCGTGAACCAGTCCGTCCTTAAGCAGTTTCAACTCATTCTCGAGGATGTCCCAGGCAACAGTCTTCATACCGGCTCTAGCGGCAGCCTGGAACTTCGGCATGGCATTGATATCACCAAACAGCGGCCACGCACCGGCCATGAAGTACCCTCCCAGATCGGGGGTAGCTGTCAGACGATTTTCTACCACTTCGACCCCTTTCTGAATATCATCGTAGCAGGGGTCGGTCGCCACCCATTGCAAACCCGCAGGATCGGCGACTTCGCGGAATGCTCTGATACGCGCCTCGAGATTTTGCGCTCCAGGGACGCCTGTCAGAATAGCGTAGGTTTTGTTCGGACTATCCTTCAACAATTCGACCATGATCTCGGCGCCTTTACGAGCGGCAGGTGGTCGAGGCGACCGGCGCGACATTCGCGTTAGGCGATGGGACGCTGCGCGATGCCGACATGATCCTGAACACAGGCGTGACGCCGCTGACAGCCGAGTCGTTCGGCGAGCTGCAACACTGTCACCCGATCATCCGCTATGGTGTCGGATACGACACAATCGACGTTGCCACGGCGACTCGTCGCGGAGTCACGGTCGCAAACGCGCAGTCCTACGGGTTTACCGAAGTAGCCGATCACACCTGCGCCCTAATCCTGGCGCTCGTCCGCCGCATTCCGTGGCTGGACGGCGAGGTGAGAGCCGGATGCTGGACTGAGGCGCACGCCGAAGCGCTGCGCGTGCGTCGGCTGGGCGCGCTGACACTGGGAATCATCGGACTCGGACGAATCGGGCGAGCAGTGGCGCGACGCATGGCGGCCTTCGATCTGCGGATACTCGGCACAGACACGCAGCTCGCCGATGAGACGATCTGTGCGTTAGGCGTCACACCGCTGCCACTAGACGATTTGCCACGTGAGTCGGACATCATCACGCTGCATGTACCCCTTAGCGAGGCGACACACGGCTTGATCGGGCGACACGAACTGGCGCTGCTGCGCCCGACGGCGCTCCTGATCAACACCGCACGCAGTGATCTGCTGGACGAAGCAGCTCTGGTCGAGGCGCTCATGTCAGGTCGGCTGGCGGGTTCGGGGCTCGACGTGCTGACCCAGGAACCGCCCGACCCGACGAACCCGTTGCTTGGCTTTGGACAGCAGCAGGTCATCCTCACGCCCCATTTCGAGTCGGTGTCGGCTGATGCACAGGCCGACCTGCACCGCGAGGTTACTGCAGTGCTGTCCGCATTCCTCGCCAGCCGGCGGCCGGAGTCGGTTGTTAACCCGGAAGTCTTCTCACGAGTACAGGAGTGAGCGATGCCATCTGCGACTGCGATCATCGTCGGCGGCGGAGTGACCGGCGTGAGTACAGCCTACCATCTGGTGATCTGGCGATTCGGGCGGCTGATCGTGTTGGACAAAGGTCCGGTGCACGATGGGTCGAGTAGCCGTGCAGCCGGAATCATTACGGGTCTGCTGGGGAGCGAATCAGGCGTACTGGCGCGTAAGAAGGCGCTGACGCTGTTTCGCGAGCTGTCTAAGGAACTCGAAAGCTATGCATTTCAGGCTGTCGGCTGCCTCAACCTGTTCGACCCGGACTCCCGGACTGAGCGGGAGCGACTGCTGCCGCTATACAGGCGGCTCGATGCGCCTTTCGAGATTCTGGATGTGCCGGAGATTCAGCGACGCTGACCAGCGCTGCATCTGCCCGATGATCTGATCGGTCTCTACGATCCGCTGGGCAGCTACAGCGAGATGCACGAGTACATCCCTGCGCTCACCCAACGCCTGCGCGAGCTTGGCGTCGACATCCGCGAGGGTGTCGCGGTGCAGCGGATCGTCGCGTCTGGCGGATGTATGATCGTGATCGGCGCGAAAACGTTCGTCGCCGACACGATGGCGCTGTGGGAGCGCAAATACGTGAGCGGCGCGCTCCCTATCCATACCGCGAACCGCGGGGATTCTCAGCAAGCGTCCCTACGCGGAGATGCAACGGTGGTCTGACCCTGACCTCGCCTGGCAACAGACCAGACGGACAGGCATCTCTGCCAGGAGCCACGTCCCGGTGTATGTGTGTAGCGACACGCTACTTCCTTCCGGTCGTCTCGCGCCCCAGCAGCCCGAGCAGCACCACATACGGCGTTCCCCGGTTTTCCGGGTGGTACTCGAAACGTGCGCGCTCGAAGTGCTGTGTGAGATATGTCTTGCCGTCGGTCGGGTTGACTTCCATCAGCGGCGGTGAAAGCGGCAACCCGAAGAGCGCCAGGCTTTCTTCGAGGGTATACCCCGCTCGACCGTCCAGGTTCAACCCGTGGGACGACCAGTACTGGCGGAACTCTGGCGCGATCGCCTGTCCGGTCTGCGGGAAATAGAACGGCGCACGCGGGTCACCTTTCGGAAAGTCGAACCAGTTGCGCCCGCTCGCCTCCAGCCGTTCGGCGCCCAATCGTCCCAGCAGCACATCATAGGGCGGCGCATTCTGCGGGTGCAATTCGAGCCGGTTGCGCTCGAACCATTGCGCCCGCACCGTTTTCCCTTCAATCACCATATCCTCTTCGGGACCGATGGGAAAACCGAACACAGGAAGCCCACCGTTTCGCTCCCAGTAATCGAGCAACCGACCACACACCGCAAAACCGGTCTCCGGGAACTGGCGGCACGGTCCAGACGACGGCTGCGGCGCCACGGGAGCAGGCTGCGGCGCCACGGGAGCAGGCTGCGGCGCCGCAGCCTGTGTGACACGATGGATCAGGAAGATCGGTGATGGACCCAGGGTTAAACCGAAGGCGCCGTTGGCGGCATCGACCTGCGAGGCATTGCCCCACCGGTCAACCACCGTGCCCACGGGCACTGCCGTTGGCAGAGTCACGAATGCGCCACCTGGCGACCAGAGCGCATCGATCGTGTCGCCGCCGCGCGCAAAGCGCACACCATACGCTTCAGGACCGCTGATCACTGTCAGATCATCGAGCCAGATCGAGCCAGAGCCGCTGCGACTGTCCGGCTCATCGTCGAGCACAATGGCAACCAGCGTTACCGGAAAATCGAGGCGTAGATTGCCGCTGCCGCTGATACGATTGTACGTCTCGACCTGACCGTTGATCGGCGTAGAGAGGAACGACCACCCTGCACCGCCAACGAAGCCGAGACGAAACTGGAGCGTTTCTCCTTCCGCATCGCGGAGCCAGACCTTGAGCGCGTGGCCGCTGCCGTCGCCGTAGACCCAGATACCCAGCTGACCGGGTGAGCCAGGGATTGTAATCGCCGGACGCGGCGTAAAGACCACGAAATCGTTGCCGCTGCCGGGGAAGGTATAGTCGAGACGACCGGCGACATTACCGCTGTAGCGTTGCGCACCATCAGCGTAGAACGATCCGTTCGGCTGATCGCCGCGCCGCCCCGTGCCGAACTGCTCAAAGTCGGCGACGACCTGCCGCGCGCCCAGATCGATCAATCCGACGGGTGAGGCGCCCGCAAGTTGCTGGTTCAGGGTGCGGAATGCCGCCAGCGATGGCTTCGGCTGGCTCAGATCGGCGGGACCGCCTGCCCTGCGCAGCAAACCGTACAGATTGCGCGGCTCAGTATCCTTCAGGTTGTACCAGATGATCTTCTCGATGCCCGTCGCGCGCAGCAGGGTCGAAGCACGCACCAGAAAACTTGCCTGCGTCTCCTCGTCCACACCGCGCGGATCGCGATCGGCAGGACCGGTGGACCACCCGAACTCCGTTGCCCAGATGGGTTTGCGCCCCAGGCTCTCGACCAGCGTTTTCACTGCGCTGACATCGCCAGCACCGATCTGACCGTTCTCCGGACCGAACGGATCGACATACGGATGCAGAGCAAGAATATCAAACGAACCCCAGGCGCCGTTATCGGCAATCGCCCGAATAAACCCGATGTTTGTCGGAACGATCCCGGCGCTCAGCACGACTGCATTCGGGTCGGCAGCCTTGATCGCGGGATACACCGTGCGCAACAGCGCTGCGTAAGCTGCCGGATCAGGCTGCGGCTGCCAGTAGCGTGCATTCTCCGGTTCATTCCAGACCTGCCAGAAGCGCACCCGGTCGCGGTAGCGCGTCACGACCGCCGACGCAAAACGGGCGAATGCCGCTGGATCGGGCGCGTAATAGGATGGACGACCAGGCGTATCGCCAGGAAACGGCGTTGCCCAGGCAGGCGCTGTATTCAGAACGCCGATGATATTGACGCCGCTTCCTGCTAGGCGCGAGATCGCGCGGTCGTAGATCGTCCAGTCGAAGCGCCCCTGCTCCGGTTCGAGCCAGTACCAGTGAAAATCCTCTCGTGCCCAGCCGGCGGACGTTCCGGCAACGAGATCGACCGCTCCGTCGAACCCGGCCTGCACCGGATAGCGCGACGCAATATGGGTATTGACGCCGAAATCGGATCGTCCCGGCGCCCCCTGCGCCGCCACAGACGCAGGAGACAGCCAGACAACCAGGAGAGCCAGCGCCAGAAGCGGAGAAATCAGACGATTGCGCATACAACGACTCCTCATCACATGTGATGAGGAGGAGTCTAGCAACATTTGAGAGGATGTGCAATCCGCCCTTCATGACAATCTGATCGCAATCTGGTTATGGAGCGCGCACCCCCAGCGTCACCGGCGATCCACGGTCGACTAGATCACCACCGCGCGGAATGGAACTGACAACCACGCCAGGAGCATACCGGTCACACAGATCGCCAAGTTTGTCGCACCCCTGGTAGTCGGAGTACGACCAGCTCAGTCCTGCGATCTCAATCCGGCGGATCGCTTCCTCCTCTGCAAGCCCTGTCACATCCGGCATACGCACCTTATCGCCAATACTGACGAAGATCGTCACCGGATCGCCACGTCGCAGCGGTGTACCGGCTGGCGGGTCAGTGCGAAAGACGAACCCTGCACTGAGGCGATCCGGCGCACTGACGACCTGCACCTGAAAACCCAGGCTACGCAATTGAAACTCAGCATCGATACCGCGCATCGTCACCACATCGGGTAGCGGGATGGACTCTGGACCGGTGCTGACCACGTAAGTGACGACGGTGGAAGCCGTCACCACTGTGGACGCCGGGGGAAACTGGTCGAACACCAGCCCGGCTGAGACGACATCAGAGGCGCGGGGCAGTTCTGCATACGGCAGTAGACCAGCGCCTTCGATCGCTGCAATCGCCGATCGCTCATCCAGCCCGATCACATCCGGCACGATCGCCATCTGCGGCTCAGGGGTTGCTGTCGGCGCTTCGATTGGCTCAGGGAGAACGATTGGCGGCGGCCGGGTTCCGCCGCCGGACTGGAACAGGTTATCGAATGTCCCGGTGGCAGCCAGATAGACCACGCCAAGAATCAGGCCGATGAACATCATCCCCAGCAGAAAAATGCCAAGATCGCGACCGCCGCTGGACGGCGGCGCCTGGGTGACCACCGGCGAGCGCGGCGGCGGCAGCGGCGTCCGAGCCGGAGCATTAGCTGCCGCCGCTGCAGCCACACCGGCAACCGGTCGTGGTTGGAGCGGACGAGGTGCAGGACGGACAACGGTTGCCTCCTCGCTTGCCATGCGGAATGTGCGCAGCATCTGTGCAAATTCACGCGCCGACGCCGGACGCTCATCAGGGTTCTTGCTAAGCGCAGCAAGCACCAATTCCTCCAGGCGTGACGGGATCTGCGCATTGAACATGCGTGGCGGCGGCGGATCGACACTGACGTGCTGCATTGCCACAGCAACTGCATTTTCGCCGGTAAACGGCAGGCGACCGGTCAACATTTCGTACAGCGTCACACCGAGCGCATAGATGTCGGAGCGTGGCGTCGCCGACAGACCACGCGCCTGTTCGGGTGAAAGGTAATCCGCCGTTCCAAACGTCACACCAGTTTCAGTCAGCGCCGTCGAGAGCGAACTTTTGGCAATACCAAAGTCAGTTATTTTCACCTCGCCGGATGGGCTGACCAGAATATTCTGCGGTTTGACATCGCGGTGAACCATGCCCATCCGGTGCGCTGCTTCCAGCCCATCGGCGACCTGTTCGGCAATGGCAACCGCCTGATCGATCGGCAGAGGACCGTTGCGCAGGAGCAGACTTTTCAGGTCGCTCCCCTCGACATACTCCATCACAATGTAGTGGATATCCCCGTCCTGCCCGACATCGTACACATTGACGATGCACGGATGACGGAGACCGGCGGCAGCCTGCGCTTCGTGATGGAACCGCTGAAGAAACGTCATATCAGAGGCATAGTGCTCGTGCAGCGCCTTGATCGCCACCCGCCGATTGAGGCGCAGATCACGACCGAGATACACGCGCGCCATGCCGCCTTCGCCGATCCTCCGCTCGAGTTCGTAGCGATGATTCAGGATTCTCTTCTGCATAACGCATCAGGCGAAGATATGACGCACAACCCGACACAGATCGCCAGGCGGCGCCAGACCAAGACGTTCGTCGAGAATCGCCAGATTGATGACATCCTCATAGTTATACGTCAGCAGGGTACGCAGCGCCGATCGATCGCCCTGCTTTTCATAGCGATCCCACAGATAAAGGGCATCCCGCCCGCTCAGACCGTGGGTGATGCGACCAATGCCCAGACGTTCTTCCACAACCTTGAGACCGCCGCACAAACCACGCCTGCGGCAGATATGCATCAGATCGCAGTGATCGAAATCGCGCCTGAGATCGACCAACAGTCGCTTTCGGATAACCGGCAGGTCAAAAGAAGATCCGTTGAAGGTCACCAGCGTATTCACACCCTCCAGCGCATCGTACAGCGTCGTATCTCGCACGCCGTCACCGATCAGTTGAATAGCGCCGCAATCCGGGCGGTAGATGCCAATCACACTGATCGCGCCATCGAATGCTGTTTCGATATCGAGATAGGCGCGCACACTGCCATCCTTCAGTCGATACACATCTCCCGCGCCATTATAGCACGCCGGTAACTGTTCACACTTCTCCTGGGATCGAAGGTACGGTCGCAGCGATGTTGCATTGCAACGTCGCTACGCGAATGCTTTTACCCCACATCTGAACACTTACGCACACCGCTGCAAGACAGGCAGGGGTTCGGCTGGTGGTATAATAGATGCTCCTATCCAGGCTTGAACGAAAGATGATCGTATGACCACGCGCGTCATTCTCGACACCGACCCGGGCATTGATGACTCACTGGCCATTCTGCTGGCGGTTGCTTCCCCCGAAATCGAACTTGCAGGCGTGACTGTGACGAGCGGCAACTGCCCGCTCGCCGATGGCGTGCGCAATGCGCGTAACGTCCTGGCAATCGCCGGACGTTCTGACATTCCGGTGTGCGGCGGCGTGGCGCTGCCGCTCATTCGCCCACTCTACACTGCTCCCGAAACGCACGGCGAAACCGGGATCGGCTTCGCACACCTGCCAGACTCATCCGTTCCCGCGAGTGACGAGCACGGCGTCGATTTTATCATTCGGGAGATCCTGGAACATCCCGGCGAGGTGACTCTGGTTGCTGTGGCGCCGCTGACGAATGTCGCCATTGCACTGCGCAAGGAGCCACGCATCATCCAGGCCGTGCGCGAGGTCATCATTATGGGAGGAGCGCTGCGCGCTGATGGCAATACCACTTCGCTGGCAGAGTTCAATTTTTATGTCGACCCGCACGCGGCGCATATCGTCCTCGAAAGCGGCATGCCGATCACGCTGCTGCCGTGGGATATTACGCAGCACATTATTCTCACTCAGGCGGATGTTGACCGACTCCTCCGTATTTCGTCGCCAATCACGCGCTTCATCGCCGACGCCACCCGTTTTTACATCGAGTTTCATCTGGCGGCATTCGGATACGCCGGGTGCTCGATCAACGATCCTGCAGCGCTGGCGCTGGCGTTTCTCCCAGACCTGGCGCGCACCGAACCAATGCACGTGGCAGTCGAGTATACGAGTGAACTCACCGCCGGAAAGAGTGTCATCAGCTATATCGGTCCGGCGACCCGCGAGCCGGATGCACACGACCTGACAGGGTACGACACCAGCCAATGGCCCCCCCAATGGCGACACGCATTTCGCCCCGCACCGAATGTGCGCGCAGTGGTTGACTTCGACACGCAACGATTTATCAATCTCTTTGTTGAACGTATGGAACGCCTGGCGCCAGCGGTGAACGCTGTGTCTGAACGATATAATGTGGAAGGGTAGTCGCATATCTGTTCTGATCCCGCCGCTGACGTACCTCCTGCTTGCGGTCGTGTTCACCTGGCCCCTTACTGCCCACGTAACGACGGCGCTTGGCGGCGGTCTCGATCCCCTGCTGCAAACGTGGGTGCTTGCCTGGAATGCGCACGCACTCACAACCGATCCACACGCAATATGGCACGCGCCGATCTTCGTTCCCTACCCCGATACGCTGGCGTATAGCGATCACCACCTGCTGCTGACGATTGTTGCGCTGCCGCTGATTGCAACTGGCGGACCCGTGCTAGCTTATAACCTGCTAGTGCTGAGCAGTTATGCGCTGACCGGGTGGGCCGTCTATCTGCTGGCGCGCGAGATGTCGGACAGTCTGGACGATCGATGGATACGAACAGTTGGCGCATTCGCGGCGGGCGCCGTGTTCGCCTTCGGCACGTACCGTATGACCCATTTTGTGCACCTGCAACTGTTGCAGACGGCGTGGCTGCCGCTGGCGCTGCTGTTTCTCCGGCGGCTCCTGCGTCCTCCCGCAAACGGCGGCGGACGCTGGCGCGATGCGGCGCTCTTCGGATTGTTCGCGGGCATTCAGTGTGTGACGGCGCTCTACTATGCGTATTTTGCAGCGCTGGCGCTGGGGTTGTACGTAGCAGTCTGGTTGTGGGACACCATCCGCTCGCCGCTGCGTCCCGGTCTCCTGCGCCAGGCTGGAGGTCTGGCATGCGGCGGAGGACTGGCAGCGCTCATCACCGTGCCGCTTACGCTCCCATATCTGCGCATTTACGAGTACCTGGGGGTTGTACGTTCGCCACGCGAACTCGATAACTGGTCGGCGCCGCTTCAGGCGTATCTGGCGGTTCTGCCGACAAACTGGTTGTATGGCGGTCAGAGCTGGTCTGCCGCCAGCGGCGGTGAATTCGCCCTCTTCCCTGGCTTCGTGACCGTCGCTCTGGCGGTAGTGGGGGCGACTCTGGCGCTCTGGAAACGAAGCGGTGACAGTCACCCTGTGCCCGATAGCATTCCTCTTGCACGAGATGCCGCATTTCTCGTTCTGCTCGGACTGAGCGCATTCGTGCTATCGCTCGGAACCGGCATCCGCATGGAACGCGGCGATGCGCCGTTGCCGTTTCCACTACCGTACACGCTACTCTACGAACGTATTCCCGGTTTTGGCGCATTGCGCGTGCCGGCGCGCTGGGCGCTACTGGTCCACCTTTCGCTGACGTTGCTCGCCGGAATTGCGCTCGTCCGGCTGGGACATATGCTTACGTCACATCGACAACGCTACCGTCTGGCGTCACTGGCGCTGACCGTGACCGCTATCGTGGCGCTGGCTGAGCATACGTCCGTTCCTGTGCCACTGGCGACTGTGCCGGTTCCGGCGCCGGTCTATGCCTGGACCGGCACACAACCGGATATCCGCGCCATTCTGGAACTGCCGGTCGGTACAACACCACGCGGCGCCGAACTCGAGCGCATCACCATCCGACAGTTCCATCAGATGCAGCACTGGAAGCCGCTTGTTACCGGATACAGCGGCATCATCCCGTTTGGCACGACCGATCTGTTGCGTCGGGTGCAGCGCCTGCCCGACGACGACACTCTGCGCTATCTGGCGCTGATTGGGGTCGATACGCTGGTCATCCACAGCAATGAATACGATGCAGAGAAACTGTCACGCCTGCTGGCGTGGGCTGACTCAACGCCGCTGCTGCGTCGCCGCGCTGAAATCGGGGATGCCCTGGTCTATGCCATCACACCAAAGGCGGATGTACCGTCGCCGATCACAGCAGGCGCATCGGTATGCATCTCATCGGATGAGCGCGTACCGGGGGTGCTGGCGCTCGGACTCATCCGGCGCTGGGAGGCAGCCGGGACAGTCCTGTATGGCAACGGACGAACGCGCTACTACCCTGATCTGAAGCTGCTCCGTCCAGGTCAGGTCTGTGATTACGGGTTACTAGCTGCTGACGAGCAGCCACTGACTGCGGGATTCGATGCCGAGGGTCTGCGCTGGCGCTCGAACGGTCTGGCATTTTATGCCCGCGATCCGCGTTTGATCAGTGCATTCGATCTGGCGCAACCGGTCGTCGGACAGTTTCACCCGGCATATCCATCGAACCTGACAGTAACCATCGAAACGGATCGCGTGCGCATTGCCAATACTCTTCTTCCGCTGCAGGCATCGCTCACCGAAGCGTATATCGAACTGGACATCGCCAGTCTGCAGGCGCAGACGCTGACAATTGGCGAAGCAACCTACGCCATTCCACCAGGTGCGATCACGATCACCGCACCGGTTGCGCTCGACCGAACCGTACCAGTCGTTGGAGCGCCGGGCGTCACTGCGCTCCAGCGCATCCGTGTACTGTCAGCGCCGCGGGGGGGG
>JBEPYG010000125.1:0-11040 GCA_041641515.1 Roseiflexus sp. | reverse complement strand
GATGTAGAGGCGAACCAGATAACCACGACAATCGCTACAACCGACGCAACCCGATAAACTCGTTTCATGCCTGCACACTCCCTTTCTGAAGAACGCCGAACGCTTTCGTGAATGCGTCTGCAAGGTGAAACGGGAGGCTTCGGTCCAGACGCGCACATGCGCTCCCGTTCATCGTACTACGGTGCAGCGCAAGTTTCAAGATAAAATCTGGTTTATCGCAAAGAGGCTCAGAGTGCGTGGATTGCATCGACAGCAGCGTCGATTGTCGCCTGAATGAGCGCATCGTCGTGGGCAAGCGATACGAACGCTGATTCGAACTGCGCCGGCGCCAGATAGACGCCCCGTTCGAGCATCGCGTGGAAGAATCGCGCGTAGCGCTGCGTGTCGGACTTCTTCGCTGACGTGTAATTAACAACCGGATCATCGGTAAAGAAGAACCCCCACATACTGCCAGCATATGCCGTGCGCAGCGGAATGTCCGCTTCGGCGGCGGCCCGCTCGAAACCGGCGCAGAGCGTTGCTGTCGCCTGTTCCAGCTGCTCGAAAACGCCAGGCGCGCCAATGGCGCGCAGGGTTGCAATACCGGCTGCCATTGCCAACGGATTGCCAGAAAGGGTGCCTGCCTGATAGACCGGACCGGCCGGCGCAATCAATTCCATCAACTCACGCCGACCGCCGTAGGCGGCAGCAGGTAATCCGCCGCCAATGACCTTTCCCAGGCAGGTCAGATCGGGAGTGACGCCGTATTTGCCCTGTGCGCCGCCGTATGCAACTCGAAAACCGGTCATCACCTCGTCGAAGATCAGAAGTGCGCCATGCTCGTCAGCCAGGCGTCGCAAACCGGCAAGAAAGCCGGGTTGCGGCAAGACTAACCCCATATTCCCGGCAACCGGCTCGACGGCAATCGCCGCCACTTCGCCGGGGTTCGCCTCCAATAACGCTTCAACCGCATCGAGGTCGTTGTACGGAGCTGTCAGCGTGCTGGCAGCGGTTGCCGCCGTGACCCCCGGACTGTCTGGCAGGCCGAGCGTAGCTACGCCAGAACCGGCCTGCGCCAGGAAGCCATCGAAATGACCGTGGTAACACCCGGCAAACTTGATGACTTTATCGCGGCGAGTTGCAGCGCGCGCCAGGCGCAGAGCGCTCATCGCCGCCTCGGTGCCCGACGAGACGAACCGTACCATTTCGATCGCAGGCATTGCCTGGATGATGAGATGCGCCAGTTCGCTCTCGAGTTCGGTCGGTGCGCCGAAGGATGTGCCCCGCGCTGCCTGTTCGGTCACTGCTGCAACGATGTCGGGATGCGCATGCCCCAGTATCAACGGACCCCACGAGAGAACATAGTCGATGTAGCGGTTACCATCGACATCGAACAGGAATGCCCCTTCACCACGTGCGATGAAACGCGGCACACCGCCAACCGCGCGAAAGGCGCGCACCGGGCTGTTGACGCCGCCCGGAAAGAGTGAACGCGCCTCAGTAAATAGTGACTCTGAACGAGCGGTATTCATACGGTAACCTCACTGCCTCTCGCCTCATTCTGTGGCCAGCCAGCGCGCAGCATCTTTGGCGAAATAGGTGATAATCATATCCGCTCCTGCGCGACGAATGGCGATCAAGCTTTCGAGCGCGGCACGACGCTCATCGAGCCATCCAAGCTGCGCTGCCGCTTTGATCATGGCATACTCGCCGCTTACCTGGTACGCCGCCAGCGGCAGATGGTAACGCTGCCGCACAGCGCTGATAATGTCGAGATAGGCGCCTGCCGGCTTGACCATGATCATATCGGCGCCTTCTGCCACATCGAGTTCCACCTCGCGCAACGCCTCACGACCATTCGCCGGGTCCATCTGGTAGGCGCGCCGGTCGCCAAACGCCGGGGTCGACTCGGCGGCTTCACGGAATGGTCCATAGAAGGCGGACGCAAACTTGGCAGCATATGACAGAATCGCAACGTGGGTGTGTCCTGCTGCGTCCAGTGCTGCGCGGATCGCGGCAACTTGACCGTCCATCATAGCACTGGGAGCGACGATGTCGGCGCCGGCATCGGCATACGCCACTGCACAACGCGCCAGGATGTCGAGCGTCGGATCATTGAGCACATCGCCGTTGCCAGGAACATCAGCCAGAATACCGCAGTGACCGTGGCTGGTATATTCACACACGCATACATCCGCAATCACAACGAGCTGCGGAGCAATCTGTTTGATCGCGCGAATCGCCTGCGGCACCGGACCCTCCGGGTCCCATCCGCTGCTGCCGGTCGGATCTTTGTGTGCTGGAATGCCGAACAGGAGAACCGCCGGTATCTGGAGTTCGGCGATTTCGCCGATTTCGGGATCGAGTTGATCGACCGAGATCTGAGCGTGCCCTGGCATCGAACGGATCGGGCGCACAATACCGTTGCCTGCAACCACAAAGAGCGGTGCGATCAGATCGTCGGCGCTCAGCATAGTTTCGCGCACCATGCGACGCAATGCGGGCGTGCGGCGTAATCGCCGCGGACGATTGATGATCATGGGTCACTCCTATGGATTAAGGGGCCGGGTCTCTTTCACCGATCTCATCACTCGAACTGCGTATCCCTAACCCCTGGCGTACCGCCGCTACAACCCCTTCCACCCCCGGGTCTGGCGCCTGCGCAGCGACGAGCAACCCTTCGTCTCGCAGGGTCTGCGCGGTCGTTGGTCCTATTGCAATCAGCGCAACGCCGGTGAACAGCGCGCGCGCCACAGAACGGGCGATGCCGAACTGTTCCATACCATCGAGCAGATACCGCAACGTCGATGGGCTGCTGAAGACGACGACATCCGCAGCGCGCCGGCAGAGCGCATCGATCAGGTCGCGCACCCCCGGACCGGGAACCGTTCGATAGGCGGTCACGACATCCACTGCTGCGCCACGCTCGCGCAAACCGACCGCCAGCGTATCGCGCGCAATGTCGGAGACCGGGAGCAGGAAGCGCTTCCCGGCGACATCGTGAAGTTCTGTCAGCAATCCTTCGGCATTCTGCTGCCTGGGCAGCAGATCAACCCGTTCGCCGTGCGCCTCGATGGCGGCAGCGGTCGCCTTTCCAACCACTGCCACACGCACCCGGACAGGAAGCGGCAGTGCATGACGGCTCACGAATGCATCGACAGCTGCAGCGCTGGTAAAAATGACCCAGTCATACCAGTCGAGCTGTTCGAGAGCCGTTTCGAGCGGTTCAGGATCGTCTGGCGGGGCATAGGCGATGGTCGGGCAGACCAGCGTCTCGGCCCCCTGAGAACGCAGCGCTGCAACCAGACTTTCGGCGCGTTCAGCGGCGCGTGTAACGACAATCCGCTTCCCATGCAATCGACCGGTCGTTTCCATAGCGTTCGTCACCCTGCGAGCAGCGCCTGCCCGCCCGCCTCGAGCAACTCTTCCGCCAGCGCCATACCCAGACCAGCGGGGTCTGACGCTGCTCCGCTCCGCACGCCACGCACCATCCGTCCGTCCCGTGCACCGATCATTGCGTGCAGCAGCAATTCGTCGCCTTCGAGGTGCGCCAGCGCGCCAACCGGCACCTGGCATCCACCGCCGATACGCGCCAGAAATGCGCGCTCGGCAGTAATGGCCGCGCGTGCTGCCTGATCATCGAGCGGCGCGAGCAGACGCAGCACCTCGTCATCGCCGGCGCGCGCCTCGACGCCGATAACCCCCTGACCGACCGCCGGAATCAGCACATCTGGTTCGAGCAGTTCTGTAATGACATCCTCGAGACCGAGTCGCTTCAAGCCGGCGGCAGCAAGCACGATAGCATCGTACTGCCCTTCGCGCAACTTACGCAGGCGCGTATCGACATTCCCGCGCAGATCGACCAGCATCAGATCGGGGCGCAATGCCCGCAACTGGCACATACGCCGCAGGCTGCTGGTGCCAACACGCGCGCCGGGCGGCAATGTCGCAAGCTTCAGACCAGGCTGCGCCACCAGCGCATCACGCGGATCGGCGCGTCGCGGGCAGGCAGCCAGCGTCATATCAGGCGGCAGCGTCGATGGCAGATCCTTGGCGCTGTGAACCGCCAGATCGACCCTGCCGGTGCGCATCGCCTCCTCGATCTCGACGACGAACAACCCTTTGTCGCCAATCGCATTCAGCGGACGGTCGAGAATGATATCGCCGCGCGTCGTGATATGCTCAACGGCGACGGTCAATCCAGGATGCGCCGCGAGTAACGCATCACGGATCATATGCGTCTGCACCAGCGCCAGTTTGCTGGCGCGTGTGCCAATGGTCAACACATCTCTCATCGATGCCGTTCCAGCACATTGTGAAGCAGCGCCGCCAGCACGTCCACAAATTCGTCATCGGCATTCGGCATACGAATACGCCGGAGTGTCATACCCAGCTCCGTCGCTTTATCTTGCGCCTCGCGGTCGATGTCCCACAGCACTTCGAGGTGATCGGCAACGAAGCCAAACGGTGCGCTGATCACAGCGCGCACTCCTTCGCTGTGCAATTCTTCCAGATAATCGAGAATGTCAGGACCAAGCCATGGTTCGCCGGTCATGCCGGCGCTCTGGTAGCACAGCCGCCAGTCGGTCAGCCCCAGCATACCGGCGATGCCTGCTGCACTTTCACGCAGTTCATCGGGGTATGGGTCGTTCCACGACAAAATACGTTCTGGAAGGCTATGAGCGCTGAAAAGCACCAGCGCTTCCTCACGCAATTCCGGGGGAAGTTCTGCACGCGCTGCAGCGATCCGATCCGCGATCAGCCGTCGAAACCCCGGATCATCGTGCCAGCGTTCGATGAACGTCACCCGCAGCGGTTGTTCGAGGGCGGCATTCGCTTCATCGACATATTTGCGATAGCCGCCGATGCTCATTCTGGAATAGTGCGGCGCAAGCACGAGGGCGACGACATCCTGCACGCCATCGGCGGCGATCCGCGGCACCGTTTCAGCAATGAACGGATGCCAGTGCTTCATGCCCACGTAGACGCGGTAGCGACCCGGCGCCTCCCCATCGAGCCGCGCCTGCAATTTGTCGGCAACGGCGAAGGTCAGGTCTTTGAGCGGGGTACGCCCACCGATCAGCCGGTAACGTTCGCGCAGATGCTCCACAGCTTCAGGCGACGGCTTGCGTCCACCGCGAATGTGGGTGAAATACGGCTCGACATCGTCGAGACTCTCGGGTGTACCGTAGGCGAGCAAGAAAATGCCAGCTGGCGGTGTGTGATCAGTCATAGGTTTATTCCGCTGAATATTCATGAACGAACTCAGCCAGACGACGGACAGTATCGACCGGCGTTTCGGGCACAATCCCGTGCCCAAGATTGAAAATATGCCCCGGACGTCCAGCCGCGCGATCGAGAATATCGGCGGCGCGGCGACGGACTTCGGGCCAGGGCGCCAGAAGCGTGTGCGGATCGAGGTTGCCCTGTACGGCGACGCCAGGACCAACCTGCGCCCATCCATCGTCGAGGTAGATCCGCCAGTCAAGACCGATCACATCAGCATCGGTCTGGCGCAGCAACCCAAGCATTCCCGACATGCCGACGCCAAAGTAGATGATTGGCGGCGGCGGAACGACGCCACACCCGGCGCGTATAGTGACAATACACTTTTGCACGAACGGCAACACATGATCGACGTAGTCGCCAGGTGCAAGCGCGCCTGCCCAGCTGTCGAAGAGTTGCACAGCATCGGCGCCCGCTTCGATCTGCGCGATCAGATAGGCGCTCACCTGAGCGGTCAGGCGCTCCATCACATCGCGCCAAGCTTGCGGTTCGGCGTACATGAGCGCTTTGGTCAGGCGGTGATCGCGCGACGACCCGCCCTCGATCGCATATGCCGCCAGGGTGAACGGTGCGCCGCTAAACCCGATCAGCGGCGCACGTCCTTCCAGTTCGCGTTTCACCAGCCGGATCGCCTGGAGCGTATACGCCACCGTCTCACGTGGATCGGCATCGTGCAAGGCGGCAACATCGGCGGGTGAACGCAGCGGATTGTGAATGACCGGACCCTCGCCCTGCTCATAGGTCAACTGCAGACCAATCCCCTCGAGCAACGGCAGAATATCGGCAAAAATGATCGCCGCATCGACCGGGAAGGCGCAGATCGGTTGCATCGTGATTTCGGCGGCCAGTTCCGGCGTTTTCACCATTTCGAGAAAGCCGTAGCGTTCGCGAATGGCACGATACTCCGGCATATAGCGACCCGCCTGGCGCATGAACCAGACCGGCGTGGCATCGGTCGGCTGACGGCGACACGCCGCCAGAAAGCGATGAGATGTCATACATTATCCAATCAGGGCCAGCGCCTCGTGCAAAGGGCGATGAATGGCAGTGATAATCGGAGTATCACGCAGCGTATACCGGCGCGCTTCGGTTGCGCGAAGGTCGGTAACAAGCTGACTGAACCGCGGCAGGTCTTCGGTCTCGTAAGCAACGACAAATTCCTGATCATCGAGACCGGTCGCATACAGCAGCACCTGCCGAATATCGGCGTACTCATGACCAACGCGCATATGCTCATTCATCATGCCCTGACGGGCATCGCGGCTCATCAAATACCATTCGGTTGTTTTGCTGAACGGATAGACGATCAGATACGTCTGGCGATCATCGAGATCGATCGCCTGCTCCTGGCTGGTGGGTCGGCGGGTATAGACCGAAGGACGCGTGTAGCCGAACAGCTGATACGAAATTTCGCTATAGCAGCCGATGCCGCTATTCAACAGGCGCGCAGTCATCTCCTGCATAGCTTTCGGGTCAACGCCGCGCCGCCAGAGGAGCAGGTCAACACCGATCTTCAGTCCAATCCCGCTATACGCCCAGGTCGTCGTCTCTGCGGCATACTCATTCACCACCTTGGCAAACGCCTCGCGTCCATCGGCGCGCGCAGCATACGACAGACGACGCCAGGCAGGATCGACCCTGAACGCCGTGAACTGAACAAACCAGGGAGCAGTTGGTGTGCGGTCATGTTCCTGTTCAGACATAGATGAACGCTTCCTCTCCAGGCACTCGCTTATGTCATGTCACCTTATCAGAGATGTGAACAGACGTATCGTTGATATTGAACAGCTGACGCACTGCCATCGCCAATTCACTGCCTGCGGCCGGGTTACGCAGCGCCACAATCGGCTCGTGCAGCAGTTTGTTGATAATCGCCGTACTCAGCGCGATCACCGTCTCACGCTGCTGCGGCGAGAGCTCGGGGCAGCGCGCCAGCGCCCGCCGGATTTCGGCATCGCGAATGGCTTCGGCACGCTGACGCAAGGCGCGGATGGTTGGAACTGCCTGCTGCACTGCCCACCATTCCATAAACTTCGCCACTTCACCATCGATGATTGTCTCCGCACGCTGCGCTTCAGCGGCGCGCATGGCGCGATTCGTCACGCAGATCGGTTCGAGGGCATCGACATCGTGGAGGTGAACGCCGGGAATATCTGCAACACGCTGATCGATATCTCGTGGCACTGCCAGATCGAAGAGGAACAGCGGCGTCGCACGGTTCGATGCAACCCGTTCGACCATTTGGCGTGACACCACAATTCCCGGCGCAGATGTGCAGCTGACCACAACGTCACACGCTGCGAGTGCGTGATCGAGATCGTTCCACGGTCGCCAGGCAACGCCGTACCGCTGCGCCAGCGCACTAGCTCGCGCCCCGGTGCGATTGACGACGGTCACGTTCGTGTATCCTGCGGCGGACAGGTGTTTCAGCGCAAGTTCCGCCATATGCCCGGCGCCGATAACCAGCACGCGCACCTGCTCCAGCAGATTGGAATACTGGCGCATGGCATCGATCGCAACTGACACCACTGAGACGTGACCGGCAGCAATAC
Organism: Roseiflexus sp.; assembly: GCA_041641515.1. GTDB lineage: Bacteria > Chloroflexota > Chloroflexia > Chloroflexales > Roseiflexaceae > Roseiflexus. The sequence continues at coordinate 3,223 of JBEPYG010000125.1, read as the reverse complement.
CGGTATGCGTGCGCGCGCGCTTCCCCGCAGCCAGGGCGCCATGCAACACCCGATGCAGCACCGGACCGATCGCTCCGGCAGCGTGCGCAATCGCGAGCGCTTCCTTGATCTGCCCGACGATCTGATCCTCACCGAGCACCATCGAGTCGAGACCGGCCGCCAGCCGGTAGAGATGACGCACCACCGCTTCATCGTGATAGACATAGAGTGATGGTGCAAACACAACCTGATCAACGCCACGTTGTTCGACAAGGAACGTTTTCAACGCCTCATCGCCTGCCACACCATCGTGCGTTACGGCGCATATCTCCACTCGATTGCATGTCGAGAGGATGAGCCCCTCATCGACATACCGGCGCAGCGCCAGAAGTGCATCAGGCGTTTCCGCGAGGCTGAACGCCAGCCGCTCGCGCACCGTCACCGGCGTATTGCGCTGATGTACACCGATCAGGGTTATCTGCATACCCTATCACCTCGCTCTTGCTGCTCATATCCGGTAATCGCTCCCAGCAACACCGCATCCATGAAGCGATCGATACGCGCGTGGAGAGCGGCTGCCTGATCGAGATCGTTTGGTTGGGCAATGCCCGGCACCGGCATGGCTAGCCGCGAAAACGAGTTGCGAAAGAACAGGAACGCTTGCACCGTATCGTGCATGCTGACGCCGGCATCGCGTGTTTCGCGACCATACCCGCACCCGATCGCACGCGCTTCGTTGAGGAACCGTTCGTCTTCTTCCTGGCGATTGATATACTGGATCAACAACCCCAAAAGACGTTGTCCGAGACCACGCATCCGTTCGGCATTCGAATGCGTCATCAGGCGTGAATGCCAGTCGGCGCGCGCCATGGCATGCGCATCGAACCGCAGCAACGACAACGGCGCCGGAGACGGGGGGGCATCAGGCTTCTGCGCCTCTTCCAGCGCCCGCAGCAGTCCCTCCCGCAAAAAACGGCGATGACCGCCCAGCGTGCGCTTCATCGGCACCTTCCCGGCATCCCCCCAGCGCCGCAGCGTTGATGCCGCTACGCCGAGAAGGGCGCTCGCCTCGGCGAGCGAAAGCCATTCATGGTCGGCTGATCCTGCATCGTTCATGGCAATAACATGTTACAACTTTCACAATATATCGCATGTTGAAATATCTTCTCTCTCGGTTAAGATTACGGCGATGTGTATCGAGCAGCGACCATCTCCAACACCCGACGCGCCGCCTCGCGCCCCTGTTTGATGCAGTCGGGCACGCCGACGCCGCGATACGCTGCGCCGGCCAGCAGCAGACCGTCGGGAGCGAGCGCCTCGAGTGCAGCGATCGATTCCAGATGGCCAACATCGTACTGTGGGTTGCCGTTGTGCCAGCGGTAGATGCGCGTCAGCGCCGGGCTCGCCGTGATACCCAGAATGGCGCGCAGATCCGCCTGCGCCAGACGCACCAGGTCGTCGTCGGAGCGCTCCAGCAGTTCCGGACGACGTGACCCGCCGACAAAGCAGCGCAGCAGCAGATACTCATCGGGAGCGCGGTGGCGGAACTTGACCGAGGAGAGGGTGCAGGCGTTGATCCAGGTCTGTTCGCTGCGCGGAATGACTAGACCATACCCATCGAGCGGCGTCCCGACATCGCTGCGCCGATAGATCATCGAGATTGTCGCTGTCGAAACATACCGGATGGCACGCAGTGCATCTGCCAGCGCCGGAAACGCCTCATCGACAAGGTCGGCAGCAACATAAGACGGCGTCGCCAGAATAACGGCATCGGCGTTCAATGTGGCGCCGTCGTCCAGCCGCAGGCGATATGGACGCGCAGCAGTCGCATCGTATGTCAGCGCCGTCGCCTGGCGATTGGTCAGAATGCGCGCCGTCAGATGCTGCTCCAGCCGCTCAACCAGTGAACCCATGCCGCCGCGCAAGGTCATAAACGGCGACTGATGCGCGGAAGAAGGCGGTGCAGCGCGCCGCGCCGCGAGCATCCCGCGGATCAGGCTGCCGTGACGCTTTTCCAGTTCGCGGAAGCGTGGAAAGGTTGCCATAATGCTCTGGCGTTCGCACTCGGCACTGTGAATGCCGGAAAGGATCGGCTCCGCCAGACGATCGAGCGCCTCGCTTCCAAGACGGCGGCGGATGAACTCGGCAAGCGTCTCATCGCCATCGTCACGACGCGCCGGAACAAACAGGTCGAGCGCCATGCGCAGTTTACCGAACGGAGAAATGAGCGGCGAAAAGGCAAAAGGAGCGATACGTGTCGGAACGATCAGCAGCATGCCTTCGGGGAGCGGTTGCGGTCGTCCACGTATCAGCACCCAGGTCGTGCGGCGCATTGGCGAAGCAACCATCAACTCGTCAGCGAGACCGATCTCACGCGCCAGTTCGGCAGCCCATGGTTTCTGCGCCATGAACGAGTCGGGTCCGCCTTCGATGATGAACGGACCATGACGCTCGGTCACAACCTTGCCGCCCAGGCGCGCCTCGCGCTCGATGAGGGTCACAGCCACCACCGGACCGCCGTCGCGTGCAGCGCGGGACAACTCATACGCCGCGCTCATGCCGCTGATCCCACCGCCAACCACCACAACATGCGGCTGGTCGTCCGGCAACAGCGCTGCTGTCGATGTCGAATGCATCGCGGTCATGGACGTGTCGATTCTTGGCAAATCTGATTAAATCCGCGCTCACTATAGTAGATTTGAGAGGTTAAGTCAAGGTTTACAACAGCGACACATTCCATACACAAGAGCAGGACAGGCAAGGGAAGAATACCAGCGGAACGTGTCAACCGTTCCTCGGAATGCACATGTTCACACTCCTCCTGAGGCGCAGGCAGCTTGACTGCACAAACCCCGAATGGCAACTATGACGACAACGAGGCATCGCTTGATGATCGCACCACACAGACGCGAAATCCACACAGCCCACGCTTCGAGCCTGTCCGAATAACGCAGGATACCGAAAAACCGCCCCTTCGATACGCGCTGCGCGCTACTGCGGTTTTTCGGATAGGCGCTTAGCGATCGCACTTGTTCGAGCTCGTGCTACCTTCGCGGGTAACGGTTCACGATTGCAAGGTTCGGGGGAATTTCCCAAGATCAAGCATCGGCGGCGGGAAGACGTTCGCAAGCGCCATGAGACGTCGCTCCGCCGGCGCAAAAACGCCATTTTTATGATGTGTCTGAACAGTTCCCCCGAATACTCGCTCCGCACTATCCCAGAGATTCAGGTATAATAATTCCAT
>JBEPYG010000124.1:0-11061 GCA_041641515.1 Roseiflexus sp. | reverse complement strand
ATGGTCCAATACTCCCCCCGAACGGAGAGCCGAACTGCTTGAGTGCGCTGCCGATCATCTGATGAGCCTGGTTCCGCTCATTGCCGCTGTGGAGTCGTACCATACGGGCATTGTTTTCCGCACGACCAGTTTCGTCAATGTCATTGTGGGGCTGGCGTTCAAAGCAGCAGCAGGGGTTTTGCGCAGCGGTTACCTGCTCAGCACCGCGCCTGGTCCTTATGGCGATGTCGAAATTCTCCGCAAACCGAGAGGAGTGGCTGTTGCCATTGTGCCGTGGAACTCTCCCGCAGCGCTAGCTGCACACAAAGTGGCGAATGCGCTGGCGGCAGGCTGTCCGGTCATTCTCAAGCCCAGTGAATGGGCGCCCTATTCCTGTCTCTTGCTAGCTGAAGGATTGGAAGCGGCCGGCTTACCTGCTGGTCTGTTCCAGATCGTTCATGGCGGCGGAGAGACAGGCGCAACGCTGGTCGGAGATCACAGGGTGCGCGCTGTATCATTCACCGGCGGCCTGCAGGGTGGTCGGGCTGTCGCTGCTCTCTGTGCGCACGAGTTCAAGTCGATGCAGCTTGAACTGGGCGGTAACAATGCTATGGTGGTACTCCCCGATGCAGACATTGAAAAGGTCGCCGATGGCATCGTGGCCGGGCTGACCACACTCAATGGCCAGTGGTGTCGCGCCCTGGGACGATTGCTCGTACACGAGTCGATCCACGACCGCGTCATCGAAGCAGCACTGGAAACATTCAAGACACTCAAAGCGGGTGACCCGCTTTCGCTTGAGGCGGAGTTCGGACCGCTTGCCAATGCTGCCCACTATCAACGGATTGTGCATGCAGTCAATCTGCTTAAAGCCAAAGGCGGTCAGACTCTGCATTCCACCTCTGTTCCTGACACGGGATACTATCTGCCGCCCACGTTGATCACCGGGATCGCACCTGACGAAGCGCTGGAAGAGATGTTTGGACCTGTTGCTACCGTGCACACGTTCAAAACCGATGAAGAGGCCATACAACTTGCCAATCAGACCCCTTATGGGCTGGGCGGCTATGTCTTCTCGCAGGATGAAGAGCACGCCATGCGCATCGCTCGTCGCATGAATACCGGCGGCGTCAAGGTGAACGGCGTTAGTTTGCTCGAATTGAACGTCGATGCGCCACGTCCAGCTTGGGGACTGTCCGGTTTTGGCGAGGAAGGCACGCTGGAGACCTTTGACGTATTCTGTGGGAAATCTGTTGTAGGCGTGGCTGGCAGATAGCCTCACCACCGCCTGTTGCATACAGGAGGCATCCGATGACCACCGTTCGCCCAAATGCATTCAAAATCGGTGACACCTTCGTGACGCTGATTGGTGACGAAGTGAAGGTGGGAGATACAGCTCCCTCATTTACATGTGTTGCGCCAGGGTGGAAGAAAGTCAGACCGCTTGAGGAGTCGCAGGGTAACGTCATCATTCTTTCGGCGGTTCCGTCGCTCGACACAGATGTGTGTGATCGCGAGACGCGCCGTTTCAATCAAGAAGCTGCCGGACTGAGCGATGACATTGTTATATACACCATCAGCACCGATTCTCCGATGGCGCAGGCGCGCTGGTGCGGCGCAGCCGGCATCGATAAAGTAAACGTGGTCTCCGACGTAGTCGATGCTGAGTTCGGCGAAAAGTACGGCCTGCTCATCAAAGAACGCCGTTATCTCCGGCGTGCGGTGTTCATCGTCAGCAGAGACGGAACATTAACCTATGTCAATTACCTTCCCTCTCTAGGAGATGAGCCGGATTATGACGAGGTCATTGCTGCTGCGAAAGCAGCTTTGAATGCAACTACGACCTGAAGTCCGGTTGCGCAGCGTTCTTCACGAACACCAATCAGAACAAACTCGCCGCATGCCAGATAGACCGACAACCAGAGAGATCACTGGTTGTCGGTTTGATCTGTATTGAAGGCGGGCACATTCCACAGGTGCAAGCCCGTTTCCTGGTGGAACGATCGGTTCAACGAAACGCCATCGTAGACAGTCAGTGTGAACTCCACCGCGAAAGCAACGGCGCGAGCGGCATGACCGCCAATCAGTGCAATGCCGTGAGATGTGGACTCGTCACGAAAAGCGAGCACCAGGTGCAGATGAACATGCGGCTCGCCATTCCACCGTGAAATCGTGCCATGCCCGGACACAATCTCCATTGGACGTCGGAACACAAGTGATTCTTTGCGAACTTTGTGGATGAAGTCGTATTCGCTGAATTCCACCTCGGTCAGTCCACCCAGCAGGTTGAATGTAGCAGCGCCAATATCCATAGTGCGCGCAATTCGCTCGAAGGCGTCATGAATCGCCTCGCCGTTTGTCAGCGTACCCATGAAGGCACGGAGAGATGGGCATGGAGGGGAAAGAGAAACCACCGCTCTTCTTCCAATCAGATTATCCCGCATTCCCGCAATTGTTCCACTTCTTCCGCCGTCAGGCCGATAGAGGCAAATACTTCCTCATTATGCTGACCGAGCAACGGCGGCGGAGTGTACGTCTCTTCGCTCGTTGCAGAGAGCTTAATTGGATTGCCGGGCATCCTGACCGAACCACCCAGCGGATGAAGCACTTCCACGACCATGTTGCGAGCTAGCACCTGTTCATTACTCAAAGCCTGCGCCAGATTGTACACAGGCGCGCACGGAATGCGCGCAGCACGCAGTTTCTCCAGCCAGTACGCCTGGGTGTTCGTCGAAAGTATGTCGTTCAGTCGTTGATTGATCAATGCTTTGTTCTTCAGTCGTCCCGGCTGACTCTTGTTTTCTTCGGTATTCAAGTCTTCAGCAGGAATGATCGTCAGGAGCGCTTCCCAGAAGCTGTCAGAGATGACTGCAATCACAATATAGCCATCTGAACACTGAAAGGTGTCATAGGGGACGTGAACGAAGTGGCCGTTGCCAAGCTTGTCGGGGATAACACCAGAGAGGAAGTACATCGTCGCCATATAGTTGAGCAGGCTGATCTGCGCATCGAGCATGGAAATGTCCACGTGTTGACCGCGCCCGGTGAGATGACGGGCCTGGAGCGCGGCAAGCACACCAATGACTGCCATCAGTCCTCCTGCCAGATCACCAATGGGGATACCCGAACGGGTTGGTGGTCCGCCTGGCTGACCCGTAATGCTCATGCCCCCACCCATTGCCTGGACGACCATGTCGAAGGCAGTGTAATCTCTGGCCGGTCCTGTTTCGCCAAAACCTGTCACTGTGCAGGTGATAATGCGCGGGTTGATGTGCGAAAGCCGCGAATAATCAATCTGCAGGCGTTCAGTAACTCCGGCGCTAAAGTTACTGAGGACAACATCAGCGGTTTTGACCAGTCGATAAAAAATCTCAAGACCTTGTTTCGATTTCAAATTGAGCGTAATACTTTTCTTATTACGATTGAGGGTCATAAAATATGCGCCAAAGCCATGCAGGCTATTTTGGGGATCGCTCTCCAGCAGGCGACGCGTTCCTTCGCCTGTAATCGGCGGCTCTACTTTGATAGTTTCCGCTCCCAGATCAGCGAGCATCATACCGGCATACGGTCCGCTAAGCATGTGGGTCAGGTCGAGCATGCGAATACCATGCAGAGCTCTCATCAGTCTGGTTATCCTTTCACATTATGGGTTAGGAGACTTATTGTCGTAAAAAGAGAGAGTCTAAATACATCTTCCCTTCATTATCATCTAAATCGGTGCAGATAATCAATAACCTCAAGCTTACTGACAACATCACCATATTTTGCGTTGATATCGAACAAATTCGCTTCATGTGGCTCCCGGTGTCGGTCTCCGACACATTCGCGTGGAATAATGACGCGGAAACCGTACTGCATTCCATCCACAGCAGAGGCGCGAATACACCCGGATGTAGAGCAACCTGTCAGGATGACCGTATCTACCCCCAGGGATGTCAGGATAGCCGCAAGCGGCGTGCCAAAAAAAGCCGAGGCGTATTGTTTGATAATGACAATATCTGATTCGATAGGGCTGAGTTGTGGCACAATCTCAGCAAGCGGCTCACCTTCCACCATTCTCTTCAAAACAGGAACTTTTTGGACAAACAAACCGCCGTCCCCGAGGTTCTTGTTGTACAGCACTCTGGTGAATATCACCGGGATGTGCTTCTGACGTGCAAGGTACAGGAGAGGTATTGTTTCCTGAACAGCGGTCACCACATCAGGGGCGTAAAGTGGCGAGTCGTCTGCCACATAGGCATTGATAAAATCAACGATCAGCAGTGCAGGACGCACGCCAAAACCGACGCGTCCATCGAACACGCCCTTGTAGTTCTCTTCGAGCGACATGTCCATAGATGTCATCCAGTCGTCCAGATATGACTATTGATCGTTATCGTTCGATCATGCGCACGCGGGTCATACTGATCACAGGCGTCGAAGCAGCTCGTCCCGACAATTTCCAGGCAGCATAGACAAATATACCCTGCGCAAATGTGTTGAGCAATTGCTCAGTCCATTGCAGTGGAATGCTCTGATCGGGGAGACGCGCCAGCCCGCTGAGGACAAAGATAATGATGATATGAACGAGGAAGAGAGCGGCCAGTCTGTTCTGATTGACATCACGCGCCTGCTGAATGAGCAGAAGAACCATCACCACATTGCCAATCGTCATAACGCCGAGCAGGATAAATCGCCAGGTGTTAACCGCCGGATCGGGAAAACCGGTGAAGAGTATGGCAACGATCAGGGAAACCAGCGTCACTCCCGGACCCAGCCACATGCGTTGGGGCAATTCTCCACGCTGAACCTGTCTCATAAACCACAGCGAGAAAGCAACCAGTGTAAAACCCGGCGCCATCCAGAGAAACATCCCTTTATCGAACCAGACGATGTTCACCTGGGACTCAGTCAGCGCCATGATGAGTTTCCAGGTCGCCTTGAGAAAACCGCCGATAAAGATCAGCATTGAACCCACGATAGCCACTGTGCCCAGTTGGGCATGAATTGTTCTCACCATACGACTGATGAAGTACAGACCGATGACCGAGAACATGATCGGCATGTAGTCTTGCAACGCCAGTGTCAGATTGTAGGTTTCCATGGCATTCATAGGGATTTCCTCACGCCTTGATACTTCTTCACTCCGCCGCTGCACATCGTCTGGTTTCCTCCGCAGACTGAACGCCTGCGTCTCTTCTACGAGTGATCGTCGATCGGTACGAGTTTAGAACGAGTAGTCTCTTGACTGTGTATTCCCTGCTGTCCGGACAAGAATCGGCGGGCAGTCAACACACTCACTGCGCTCAGCACAATCTCACCCAGATTGCCAAGATAGAAACGATCACCGGTTCCCACTCCAGCGGCGATCAGCATGAAAAGCGAACCTGCCGCCAGCAGCCGCCAGCTTGTGCGCCGCCAAAGAACCAGCCCCGCTCCTATCAGGAAAACGATGCTGAGCATTGCCGGAATGGGCGGTCCTTTCATTCCACCCTCGTTCACATATCGCACCGTATCAGCTACTTCGCGCACATGCAGATCGAGTGCAAACACATCTTCATATACGCCTATCGCAATGAGGAGTGTGGCAAACACACAAACAATGGTATGGGATGTGCGAGTTTGCGCCCACGTTATGCCAGCGTTCCGCAATACGCCAAAAGCGAAAATAATCAGTGCCGGCGTTACCAGTGCGTGAACCAGGTATCGCCCTCCATTCAGGCTTTTGAGCGCTTCGCCTTCGCCGACGAACCTGCCGATCAGAATAGTCAGTGTGTCATAGATAAGACCGACGAGCACAAACAGGAGCAACAACGCATAGGATGAACGCTCAACGTGGTAGATGCGAAAAGCCTGCCAGGACACGTAAGCAAATGCGGATACAAACAGGACATAGAGTAGCGTTAGCACGACCCGCTCCTTTCACCAGGCTGCACATCCTGAACCATGAATGCCCGGATCACCTCCGCAACCGCCTGCGGGTTTTGGTCGCAGATGTACGACCCTTCACCAGGAATGATCTTCAAAGCGCCGCTTTTTACGAAGGAGAAGGCTGACTCTGCGCTTGTGCGCAGAGTGTCGTGTTCACCCGCCATTACAAGGACAGGCATCGACAACGCTGCCAGCTGCACTGCGAACGGCTGATCGAAAACGGCATGGTATGCAGCTTGAGCAGTCTGACCTGCTGAGAGAGTAAGCATCACCTCCCTGTGGACGATATCCAGCGACAACGAAGGGGCGCGTCTGCGAATACGCTCCCAGACGGCGAGCAGATGAGCGCCATCCGCGGTAATCGTAAAGGGGTGCAGTCCTGCTTTGAGAGACTGAATTTGCGCTTCATCGAGTAAAGGAGGTCCTGACAGAATCATCTTCCGCACGAAATCCGGATGATCGTATGCCATCTGCACCGCAATGGCCGCGCCTGTGTGATGTCCGAACAGATAGCAAACCGGTACCCCAAGGAGTTTCAGGGCAGTGTAAAGCGCCTCTGAGAGATCCTGAACGCTGAACGTGTCGGCGGGACGAAAAGAAGCGCCGAAGCCAGGCGTATCGGGCGCGATGACATGGAAGGAGTCTGCCAGTAGGGGCATCAACGACTCGAACATTGCCCCCGAACTGGCAGTTTGATGCAGCAAGACGAGCGGAACCTCAGCCATTCGCCCGATCTGTCGAACGTGGATCTGCCTTTCGCCGATATCGATATATCTTTTGGTGATTGACATGGCTTTCCTCTGAATGTTATAATGTTATAACAACTTGTTCGGTTGGTCAAGAGGGAATCTCTGCCTGCCACGCATGCAATGTCAACTAGGAGATAGGCGATGACCGATCAGCTCGGCTACCGCAAAAAATTCGGCGTAATCATCCCCAGCACCAACACCATTGTCGAACCGGATTTCTATCGCATGATTGTGCCAGGAGTAACGGCGCATATCTCGCGCATTCACATTCGCGACCAGAATCTGAGCAGTGATGATGCTTTCGAGAACCTGCTCAGACAGATTCGGGTTGAAATTCAGTATGCCATCGAGCGCGTCATGACCTGTGAACCCGATTACATGGTCATGGGCATGAGCGCTGAGACGTTTTGGGACGGCGTAGAAGGCAATCGGCGCTTTACGAAGATGATCTCCGACTGGGCTGGCGGGTTGCGTGTGGCAACCGGCGCCGAAGCATGCGAACGAGCATTGCGGTTGTTCAACGTCAGAAAAATTGGCGTGGTTACTCCCTATCAGCCGATCGGAGACCGAAACGTCGTGCGTTTTTTCAACGATTTGGGATTTGATGTGACAGCCATCAAGGGGTTACGCTGTCCAACGGCAGTCGCGATTGCACATGTCACTGAAGATACGTTGCGTAGTGCACTCATCGAGGTCAATAAAGACGCCGATGCACTGGTACAGGTTGGCACCAATCTGAGCATGGTTCGGCTGGCAGATGAAGCGGAACGATGGCTTGGCAAGCCGGTTATTGCCATCAACGTCGCCACCTGGTGGATGGCGCTGCGCGATAACGGCATCGACGACAGGGTTTACGGGGCAGGCAGGTTGTTGAGGGAGTTCTAAAGCAAAAGGACGCCTGGTGAGAGATCTGGACGCTTCTTCGTTCCGTTCGTTTCTCAGGTTCCTGCTATTCTCTTACCGGGCGAATATCGTTTCGCACCACAAGCGCCCATGCTGCCAGAACAAAACTGAGCAATCCAAAGACTACAAACGGTCCAGACTCGGTCCAGACATCGAATAGCCAGCCGCCAAGTTTGGAAGCTGCCAGGATTCCAACCGCGCCGCATAGACCAAAGAAACCGATGACCGACCCTCGAATAGCTGCAGGGGTCTGCTGCTGAATCAAAACCTGCGTGGAGATGAGTGTGCCGATGTTGCCAACCCCGGCAACTGCTACCGCAGCGAACATCGCACCTCCAAAAGGATCATCAATCAGAAACAGAGAGATGTATCCCAACCCTGAAATCACATTGGTCACTGCCAGAGCTGTAACCCGGTTCACGCGGTCTGCGAGGATGCCAAACAACGGTGCGCCTAGAAACGCTGCCAGCTGGGAAATGCCAATGATGATGCTGGCGCGCGCCAGTGCTTCAGCCGCATTATACCCTGACTCGACTCCGTGTTTGTTGATCCACAATGCCAGAAACGTGCCAATGATGGCAAGGTCGCCGCGCGAAACGAACGCTGCGCCGTAGCCGAGCAACACACCAGGATCTCGTGCGGCTCGAACACCTCCGGTGATTAATTCTGTGAAGCGTTTGGGCTGAGCACGTTCGCGAACACCCGCTTCCTTCAAACCAAGCCAAAGCAAAAGCGCCGCTATTGCTGATAGCCCGGCCGCCGCGTAATAGGTTGCAAAGCCAGCCGCAACGCTGTCCATCCCGCTCTGTTTGAACCACTCAGGCATGTTGAGCAAGACAAAGACGGCGGTCATGGCGCCAATGCCGTTCATGACACCCTGAACGCCATTGGCTTTGCCCCGGTCACGGTCTTTCACATAATCAGCCAGAACGGTGGACAGCATGCTGGTAGCCCCTGCCGCGCCAGCAGCGAACAGCATGCGGAACATGATCAGTTGCCAGGCAGCTCCAGCCTGAATCATGAGCCCATATCCAATGCCTACAATGAGAAAACTGGCGGCAAAAATCAGTCGTCTGCCAACCTTGTCCGACAAACTCCCTGCCAGTCCAATAGTAAAAATGATGACCATTTCGTGCCAAAACAGTATGGCGCCTGTCACGCTTCCTTGCTCGGACAATGGCACCTTGAGAATCTCGGTGAGCAGGTAAGGCTGAATAAGGTTGACGAAACTAAGCAGGCAGATGCTGATGAAAGCAGAAAAGTAGAACGTGCTCATATTCAGCCGGGAAACGCCGGGATGCAATTCCACTCTTCCAAAGGTGGTACTGCTTGGTTCAGCTACGCCTGTCATAGGTCTTTATTCCCTTTCTCGAACACGATTCGCAGAATGTGAGCGATCAGAGAAAACCGGGGAAGCTACGGTCGGACTCAAAATGGTCTCGGCGTCTCTCCCAGTTCCAGGGAGATCCATTTCAACTCGGTGAAATGTTCAACAGAATATTTGCCGCCACTGCGCCCTAATCCTGACATACCAAACCCGCCAACGGGCGCCAGCGGGTCGGATTGAAACGAGTGCGTGCCGATATGAACAGCGCCACAGCGAATACGGCGCGCCGCTGTCATACCCCGAACCAGGTCGCGAGTCAGAACGCCTGCACTCAGTCCATACGAGCTGTCATTCGCAATCGCAATCATCTCCTCAAGCTCGGCTGCCTCTAATACCATTGCTACCGGGCCAAAGGTCTCTTCATCCCAGCACGGACCGGAGCGTGGCGGATTGTAGATCACGGTTGGTTGAAAAACCAGACCGCGATGAACATCGCCACCGGTTAATACCTCGGCTCCTGCAGACCTTGCAGCTTGCACGTGGCGCACCACCTTTGCGACTGCGCGCTGGTTAATGAGCGGACCGTAGGCTGTGCGTTCGTCGCGCAAATCACCAAGATACAACCGTTCAGCCTTGCCTGCCAGCGCCTCCGCGAAGGACCGCCCGTTCGGCGCTTCTACCACGATCCGCGCGCTCGCCATGCAAATCTGCCCACCGTGGGTAAACGCACCCACTGCTGCAATGTCAGCCGCTTCGCGTACATCGACATCGTTGAGTATCAGGAGCGGGTTTTTACCACCTAGTTCCAATTGCATTCGCTTCATAGATTGCGCCGCCAGTTGACCGACCTTCACGCCTGTAGCTGTCGAACCTGTGAGCGCAATGCCATTGATGAGCGGATGGCTGGCGAGTTGCTCGCCGCATTCTGCGCCAAACCCGGTTACAACGTTGAAGACGCCATCAGGAAGACCGGCTGCCGACATCGTCCTGGCCAGTTCAATTGCAATCAGCGGCGTCTCTTCAGAGGGTTTGGCAATCACAGCATTTCCTGCCGCAAGCGGAAATGCGATCATCTTTGCCAGCAGAGCCAGCGGTGCGTTGAACGGTGAAATGACCAGCACCACTCCAATCGGTTCACGCACGACCAGCGACATGCGATGAGGTTTTTCGTTGGGCAATGTGTCAGCGTACAGACGCCTGGCTTCCCCGGCTGCTGCGCGTAACACCGAAACTGCATAATTCACTTCGTATCGCGCCTTGACGATTGTTGAGCCGCTTTCATCAATCAACAGGTTGAGCAAATCATCGAACTGCGTTTCAATCTGGTCGGCGCACTTCAGCAGAATCTTCTCACGCTCATATGGTGGTCGTGCTGACCAGGAGGCAAAGCCCTGATGCGCCGAAGCGATAGCGCGTTCTACATCGTCGTGCGCGCCTCGCGCTGCCCAACCGAGCACGGCATCGGTCATCGGCGCTACACTGGGAAACGTCTCTCCAGTTGCAGCCGGAACTTCCCTACCGTGGATGAAGTGACCATACGTTCTGGGAGTGCCTTCCATACGCTATATTCGCTCTTCGAGCATACTAGCTCGTAGCAGATATGCACGGGCCTTTATCGGGTCACGCGCTGCTTCAGCAAGCTGGCGGTTGCGTTGCTGTCGTTCCTCTGCGGTGCTGACCACCATATTTCGGTATTGCTGATCGCTGTAGAGTTGCACCGACTCAAGCGCATATTGCCGTCGTTCGCGAGCGTAATCGTCCAGAATCCTGTCAGATTCTCCATTCCAGATGCGGATGAACTTGTCGGCCAGGTTGGCTGCATCGTGAATGCCGCTGTTCATGCCCATACCGCCAGCCGGGTTGTTATTGTGAGCTGCATCGCCAACCAGCGCCACTCGGCCAACCCGGAAGACATCTGCCACACGCTGGTGAACACGGTACAGCTGGGTGGTTTTGATGGTGTACGGCGGGACCTCGCCAAAGAAGCCGGCAATGCGCGCTCGCAGGCGTTCTTCATCCATTGCGAACTGCTCATCTTCGTTCTGGCTCATGCGAAAGACCACCCGTGTGATATCCGGCAAGGTCAGGATAATCACCCACTCTCGCGGATCGAACACGTAGCAGACTGGCGCTGCACCGGGAAATATATCCTGCGTGTTCAAGTCACTACCAATCAGCAGAAAGCGGTCTTCA
>JBEPYG010000123.1:0-11195 GCA_041641515.1 Roseiflexus sp. | reverse complement strand
GCGATGCGAATGGGATAGCTTTGCTCGACGCGCTGTTCCTGTGGACCGAGAATGAGATACTCCTCACCGACCTGAAAGCCAAGCCGCCCTGACAGGTCTTCCGAGATGAGCACGTCGATCGGCCCATCCGCCGCAGCCGGTTGCGGAAAAGCGCCATCGACGATCTCAACATGCTGTTCAAAATCGGTGGCAAAGGCGGTGTTGACGAAGATCAACGGTTTTCCGACGCCGCTGGGGGGCATAAGCGGCGCTTTATCCGTCGCAACGTAGCGCACTGCAGTGGTGATCGGCAGACCGAGGCGTTCCGCCAGTTGAGTGCGCATATACTCATCGAGGGGGGCATAGTCGCGCCAGGAGATGACCCCGGTTTGCGAGCCGAGGTAACGGAACATAAAGGCGAACGGCGGTCGTTTGGACCCTGCTTCCCCCTGCGCCAGTTCATCACGCAGAATGCGATACCCGACCGCCTCGGCATAGACCGGAATGCTGACCGTCAATCCGATGGCAACCACAAAACCAATCGCAATCGCCAGCATCAACCCCAGATGGCTCCAGAGTCGCCTGCTGACCATACGCAGGACCCCGGTCAGCGACCCTGGCGACCACCATCTGCTCAAGCGTCTCAGCGAGAGACGGGGAGCGGCAGGATGTGACGATTCTGGGGTGGATGTTGTGGCCATACCGAAATCACCATGTTGTCAGATCACCACATTGTTTATTGTTTATGGGGTTGTGTAGCGGCGTTGCATTGCAACGTCGCTGCCCCTGGCGCATTGCAACGTCGCTGCATCGCATCATTGTCCGACGACGATATCGCCTTCCTTCAAACCTTCGAGGATTTCGATCCGTTCGAGGCTGACGATGCCGACCCGTACATCCTGGCGGCGCTGACGTTCACCGTCCTTGACCACCACAAAGCGCCGACCTTCGAATGCACGAACTGCCTGAGGCGGCAGCCAGAGCGCATCTTCGACCCGTTTCAGTGTAATCACCACCTGTGCCAGGTCTCCGACTTCGAGATCAACGCCTGGCGCCTGAAAATCGATGTGGTACGCGCGGTCGGGGTTGATCGTCGCAGCACTGCTGGTAAGGGTTGTAGGAAGTTTCATCACCACGCCATTGAACACCCTGCCCGGTGCGCGTGAGAAGGTGATCTGCACCTCCTGTCCCAACCCGATACGAGAAGCATCCTGTGATGCAACATTTTCGACCAGCAATTCTTTTTCGGTATCGTCCATGATGGTGATTACCGCGCGGTAGGCGGTAATCTGGTCCCCCGGCTTATTGCCAACCGTTGCGACCTTCCCATCGAAGGGAGCGTAGAGGCGCATTGCTTCCATCTGCGCTTTCAGGCGCTCGACTTCCAGTTGCGCCGAGGCAACCCGTCCTTCGAGTTCGCTATCGCCGATCTGGCGCGCTTCGTCAACAGCAATCTGTGCGCGCTCGACATTGCGCCGTGCGCGTGCCAGGTCTTCCGGTTTCGGTCCGCGCACCAGCGCATCATAGGCGGCCTGCGCCTCCGCCAGCAGCGCCTCGGCGCGTGCGATTGCCGGTCCTTCGTTCTGGCGCGCCTGGTCATACGCCAGTTGCGCCTGACGAACGGCCATCTCTGCATTGCGTAGTTCGGCTTCGGCGCGCTCGAACGCTTCCTTCACTGCGTTGTAGCGCCAGTCCTGTGGCTTATCTTTGATATCGTTCCACTCGGTCAGCGCGCGCAGGTAGGCGGTCTGGATTGCCGGCAATGCATTCGATGCCTGTGCCAGCGCCACTTCGGCGCGCGTTTTCTCGGCGGAGGCATTGGTGCGCACCTGCTCGAGATTTG
Organism: Roseiflexus sp.; assembly: GCA_041641515.1. Classification (GTDB taxonomy): domain Bacteria; phylum Chloroflexota; class Chloroflexia; order Chloroflexales; family Roseiflexaceae; genus Roseiflexus. The sequence goes on along the minus strand of JBEPYG010000123.1, from coordinate 9,373 downwards.
CCTGCGCCTGCGCCAGATTGGCCTGGGCACGCGCCAGCTCGAGCGGTTCCGGTGGTTCCTGGAGACGGCGCAGTTGCGCCTGCGCTTCTTCCAGGTCGAGTTCGGCGCGACGGATCGCCGCGTCGCGCTGCGCCTTCGACCGGTTCAGCACCAGTTGCGCCTGTTCCAGCGCCACTTCCGCCTGCCGGAGCTGGTTTGGCAGATCGCCCATCTCTAGTTCGGCAAGCAACTGTCCTTTCGTGACCGAATCGTTCCGGTCAACGTACAACACTTTGAGAAAGCCGTTCTGGGTAAACGAGAGTTCCACCTGTTTGGTGGCGGCGACGAATCCGCTGACTTTGATCTCATCGACCACAACGCCACGCTGCACAACATAGGTCGGCTTCTCCAGCACATTCTGGATTGGGCGCGGCGTGGGGGTTGGGGTCGTCTGTGCTGTTGCGCCGCCGCAGGCGGTGAGCAGTGCGAGCAGCAGGACAAACAGTGTGGTGTGGGGAAGCGTGAAGGAGCGGTTCATAGACTATTCCATATCCTCGAATGGCACAGCGTCATGCCAGGCGAAACGGTTGACGGAAATGGATCGAGTAGAGCGGCGACGATGCCGTAGAAGCGGGGGATGACCCGACCTGTCTTAAACTCCCGACGTTCTGATGATATCATAGTATAGTATACCGTCTCTTCAAGAGACAGGTGTGTGCTAGGCGCGCGGCAGCGGCGCGATCTGCGGCGTTGCATATGGCATGCGACGCCACAGAACAAACAGATAGACCTGGACGAACCATCCGACCAGCGCCCAGCATCCGACGACCAGCGGCACATTGCCAAGAACGTCTGCGATGCTGCTGAGGAATAGCCCACTCACCTGGCTCACTCCCATGACGACGAGCATATAGACTCCCATCACCCGCCCGCGCATGTCGTCCGGCACTGTCATCTGAAGGAGGGTGTTTGTCAGGGTCAGCACCATGATCCCTGCCCAGCCGATCGCGGCCAGCAGCGCCATCGCCAGTTCGAACGAGCGGGTGAGGGTGAATGCGCCAAGCAGCAGCATGTAACTGAGCAGCGCAACCGAACGAATGCCGGCTCGTGGAAGCCGATCACCGACGAGCGTAATCATGAGTGCGGCAACCAGCGCCCCTGCAGCGTTGGTAGCTGCCAGGGTGCCGAAACCCTGCGCATCAGCGCCAAGCACATTGCGTGCAAAGTAGGGCATGAGCGGAAAGTATGCCAGTCCAAAGATGCAGTGTGTGGTGATCTGCAGCAGCAGCAGCCGTACCCGCACATCATAGCGCATATAGGCGAACCCCTCGCGCATCTGCTGCCAGTTGCTCCGGCGTGGCGGTGCAACGAACGGACGCAGCCGCATCAACAACAGCCCGCCGATGACAGCTAGGACGCTCAGTCCATTGAACAGAAACGCCGGACCTTCACCCGTCGCGGCGACCACCGCCCCGGCAACTGCCGGTCCGATAATTCGCGCGCCATTCATGACGGTCGAGTCGAGGGCAATCGCATTCATCAGGTCGTCGCGCCCGACGAGTTCGATGGTGAATGCCTGGCGTGCCGGGTTCTCGAATGCGGAGGCAATGCCGACCATCAGGGCGGCGATGAGTACATGCCAGACCCGCACGGCATCGCTAAAGATCAGCAATGCCAGGAGCAGTGCCATCACCATTGCGATTCCCTGAGTCACCAGCAGCAATGCACGCTTGGGAACGCGATCAGCTAGTGCGCCAGCCGGGGCGGAGAGGATCAACACCGGCAGCGACTGTGCTGCAGCGATTGCCCCCAACCAGAACGGGGCATCCGTCAGACGCAGCACCAGCCATCCCTGCGCGGTCGCCTGCATCCAGAATCCGATATGGGCGATAAGTTGTCCTGCGAACAGCAGGCGGTAGTTTCGATGACGCAATGCGCGCAGCGCGTGCGGTACACGCAGGCGGCGATGCGGCGGCGACATGGAGTGAGGGGACGACACGACATGAACTCCTCATCGAGCAGGTGACGGGAGTGCTATAATACCACACATCACGATGTGCGGTTCTGCTCTGCTGCTACCATGACCGATGCCATTTCTGTTGCTGACGTGTTCTCCGCCCGCGACCGTCTGCGTGGCGTCGCTCATCGAACGCCGGTGGCGACTTCGCGCACGCTCGATGCAATGGTTGGGCGCAGTGTGTTCCTGAAATGCGAAAATCTGCAACGTGGCGGCGCTTTCAAGTTTCGTGGCGCCTACAATATGATCAGCCGGCTGTCGGACGAAGCGCGGCGGTGTGGCGTTGTCGCCTACTCATCGGGCAATCATGCGCAAGGGGTTGCACTTGCTGCGCGCCTGCTCGACACGCCCGCCATCATCTGCATGCCTTCCGATGCGCCTGCAATCAAGGTGGAAGCTACCCGCGGGTATGGCGCCGAGATTGTGTTCTACGACCGTATGCGCGACGACCGTGCGGCGCTGGCGCAGCGTATCGCGACGGAACGCGGCGCAACCCTCGTGCCGCCCTATGATCACCCGCATATCATGGCAGGGCAGGGAACGGCGGCGCTCGAACTGCTCGAACAGGTCGATGACATCGACACGCTGGTCGTCCCGGTCGGTGGCGGCGGTCTGATCGCCGGATGCGCCATTGCCGCTCATGGGACGAACCCTGCCATCCAGGTCATCGGCGTCGAGCCGGATGATGCCGACGATACGCGCCGCTCACTGCTCGCGGGTCAACGCATCACCATCTCGCCGCCGGCGACGATTGCCGATGGTCTGCGCGTCACAACTCCTGGTGAGCTGACCTTTCCCATCGTGCAACGCCATGTTGCGCAAATTGTTACCGTGAGTGACGATGAGATTCGGGAAGCAATACGCTTTGTGATGCTGCGAATGAAACTGGTCGTCGAGCCGAGTGGCGCGGCTGGCGTTGCAGCTGTGCTCGCCGGTCGTCTTCCGGACTCGGCCCGGCGTGTCGGGGTCATCGTGTGCGGCGGCAATATCGACCCGCCATTGCTGGCGTCGTTGTGGGGGAAACGTTGAACGCGGGAACGTTGCACGTTGTACGTTGAAAATGGTTCCTGCCGCCCGGTTTCTGGTTCAAGGAGGAGAGATATGGGTGCGATCATCGATTACATCCCCTGCACGTCGTGGTCGCTCTTCGGGGCGGAACTGCACATTCCCGATGGTTTTCTCAATGTGCCGATTTCGATTGTGTGCTGGATTGTTGCAATCGCCTTCATTGCGCTCGCCACGCAACGTGCGCAACGCACCCTCAACGAGCGGCAACTTCCGTTGATGGGCATCATGGCAGCTTTCATCTTTGCTGCGCAGATGATCAACTTTCCAGTCGCCGGTGGAACGTCGGGGCACCTGCTCGGCGGTGTGCTGGCGGCGGTGACTCTCGGTCCGTGGGCGGGGATTCTGGTGATGACCGCCGTGATCGCGGTGCAGGCGCTGCTCTTTCAGGATGGCGGACTGCTGGTGATGGGGGCGAATATTCTGAATATGGGGTTGATCACCGCCTTGATCGGCTACGGACTGTACCGCAGCGTCATCAACCGGCGTCTGGTGATTCGTCTGGCGGTCATTGGCGTGGCGGCATGGCTCTCGGTGATGGGCGCTGCACTGGCGACATCGCTGCAACTCTGGTTGAGCGGCACTGTTCCGCTCGACATCGTGACTCCGGCGATGATGAGCGTTCACGCGCTGATCGGCATCGGTGAAGCGTTGATCACAGTTGCAGCTGTTTCGTTCATTTTGCGCACCCGCCCTGAGGCAATGGAGTCGCACGCACAGCGCGGCGCTGACCGTGGCTGGATCATTGGCGGTGCGATCGCAGCACTCATTGTCGTTGTTCTGTCGCCGATCGCATCTGCCGATCCCGACGGACTCGAACGTGTGGCGGAAGACGCGGGTTTTCTCGATCTGGGGCAGAGCGCACCGTATGAGATTATTCCAGACTATACCGTGCCGTTCCTCGGCGAAACTCCGCTCTCGACGATTGTGGCAGGCATCATCGGAGCGCTGGTCGTCGCGGTGGTCGTTGTCCTCGTTGCACAGGCGCTGCGGAGGCGGGGGATGGGGTTTTGATTGCGTGATTTCTGGTTTTTATCCCTTGCTTTCTGGTTTTTGGCTCCTGCTCCTCGGTTTGTTGTTTTCGGTTTTTGATTCGCGATCCGGCGTCTTGGCGCCTGCTTGCTAGCTCTTGCTTTCTGGTGTTTGGTTCGCGGTTTTTTATTTTTGATTTGCGATCCGGGGCTTCTGGTTGCTATCTCTCGCTTTCTGATGGTTTTCCGGTACATCATCCTCTCGAGCTCGCGCAGACGGGGGTTGCTCTGCCAGACGAGGGTTTGAGCTCGGCGGCATCACGCGTCTACCGGATTCATTGCTGAAAGACGATTGGTTCCTCGTTCTGGGGTCTCTCATGACGCACTTCCACCTGTCTGATCGTTATCAGGACGGCACGAGCATCGTTCATCGGCTCGATCCGCGGGTCAGGATGATCATCACATTGCTGTTTATTGTCTCGAACGCACTCTTGCCCGATGGTGCATGGGCGGCATTTGCGGTATCACTGGGTCTGGTGACGCTTATGTGTGTGCTGGCGAGGCTGGGAGTGTTCTTTGCGCTGAAGCGGTCGTTTGTGGCGCTGCCGTTTATGCTTATTGCGATCACCGTCTTATTTGCGACGCCAGGGCAAACGGTAGCTGGATGGCAGGTTGGTGATCGTGTTCTGCTGATAACCGACGCGGGAGTAACGCGCTTCTTCAGCATCCTGACACGGAGCTGGCTCTCGGTGCAGATGGCGATTGTCCTGACGGCAGTCACGAATATTCCTGACCTGCTGCACGCATTGCGGCATCTGCGCGTCCCTCCGCTGCTGGTTAGCGTCATCGGGTTGATGCTGCGCTACCTGGATATTCTGGTTGACGAGGCGCTGCGGTTGATGCGCGCGCGTGACGCGCGCAGCGCGGGCAGCGGCGGTTCCTTCATCTGGCGCGCGCGGGTAGCGGGGCATATGGTCGGGCAACTCTTTTTGCGCAGTTATGAGCGCAGTGAGCGGGTGCATCAGGCAATGCTGGCGCGTGGCTTCGATGGACGCTTCCTGACGGTCAATCCGCATCAGCTGCACGAACGCGACTGGTGGGCCCTGGCAGGAACAGTAAGCGCGCTGGCGCTGGTGCAGGCGTTGGGGTATATGCTCCAGCAGTAGAGTCTCTGCGCTGTGAGATGTTGTGTCATTCGCGATTCTGCAGGCGCTGGCTCAGTGTTTCGATCGTGGTCGAACAGAAGAAGCGACGATGCCGTTCAAAACCAAGGTGTTCGTACCAGGCGCGTGCGTAATCATTCTCCCACCCGACTTCCAGTTCCACCACACGGCAGTCATACGCCCGTGCATAGGGCAGCAGGCTCGCCAGCAGTGCGCGCGCCAGCCCGCGCCCGCGCCACGCCGGCGTTACATACAACTCATCGATCAGCAGGAAACGTCCTCCCGCTTCGATTGATAAACCCAGTGAACCGACAATGTATCCGACAATATCGCCATTGACAGTGGCAACGTTCACGGCGCCGTACTCAGCGTGATCCAGCAACGCGCGCAAGGCGGCGCGAGTGCGTTGCGGATCGAACGGATCGCCGTCGCTCGTGTGGAGCGACTCGACGAGCGGCAACAGCGCGTCGAGGTCGCCAGCAGTGAAGGGTCGGATAACAGGCGTATTGTCTTGCATGGATCGTTCAACAGGCAGGGGCAGGTCTCAGACCTGCCCCCCAACATAACGATGGCACGGACATCCGAGACCTGCCGCAGCTACGTCATGGATGGAACTGTTCCTCCTCGGTCGAACCGGCAAGGGCAGTTGTCGATGACAGGCCGCCGGAGATAATCGTCGAGACTTCATCGAAGTACCCGGTTCCCACCTCGTGCTGATGTCGGGTTGCCGTATACCCTTCCTGCTCGGCAGCGAATTCCGCCTGCTGCAATCGCACATAGGCGGTCATCCCCTCGGTGGCGTAGGCTTTCGCGAGTTCGAAGGCGTGGTAGTTGATCATATGCCAGCCGGCGAGCGTGATGAACTGGAATTTGTACCCCATCGCCGCCAGTTCACGCTGGAACTTCGCGATTGTCGCATCGTCCAGGTTGCGCTTCCAGTTGAACGACGGCGAACAGTTGTACGCCAGCATTTTGCCGGGGAACTGCGCATGGATACCCTCGGCGAATCGCCGCGCCTCATCGAGATCGGGATGCGCCGTCTCGCACCAGATAAGATCGGCATATGGCGCATACGCCAGACCGCGGGCAATCGCCGCATCCAGACCGCTCTTCACGCGATAGAACCCCTCCGATGTGCGTTCGCCGGTGATGAAGGGCCGGTCGTACTCATCGACGTCGGAGAGGAGTAATGTCGCCGCCTGCGCATCGGTGCGCGCAATCAGAACCGTCGGCACATCCAGTACATCAGCTGCCAGGCGCGCTGCCGTCAGGGTGCGGATGAACTGCGACGTTGGCACGAGCACCTTTCCACCCAGGTGACCGCACTTCTTTTCTGACGCCAGTTGATCCTCGAAGTGGACGCCTGCCGCGCCTGCCTCGATCATTGCTTTCGTCAATTCGAAGGCGTGCAACGGACCGCCAAATCCTGCCTCGGCATCAGCGACGATTGGCGCATACCAGTAGATGTCATTCTTCCCTTCCATCGCACTGATCTGGTCGGCTCGCATCAATGCATTGTTGATGCGCCGCACGAGCGCTGGCACGCTATTCGATGGATAGAGACTCTGGTCGGGGTAGGTCTGCCCCGCCAGGTTCGCATCGCCAGCGACCTGCCAGCCACTCATGTAGATCGCCTTGAGACCGGCGCGCACCATCTGCGTCGCCTGTGCGCCGGTGAGAGCGCCAAACGTCGCAATGTACGGCTCGGTCTGAAGCAGGTCCCACAACCGTCGCGCACCGGCACTTGCCAGCGTATACTCGACCTTCAACGTACCGCGCAACCGCACCACATCGGCAGCGGCATAGTCGCGCCGAATGCCCTGCCAGCGCGGATCGGTCGCCCAGCGGCGCTCCAGCTCGGCGATTTCCTGGTCACGGTGTAAAGTAGCCATAGCAACACTCCCTTGTGTCAATCAATCCAGACGGTGGTAGCCGGGGATGGTCAAAAACTCCACAAATTCGCGCGACAGCGTCAGTTCGTCGAGCAGTTCAGCCGCCAGCGCGAAATGGTGATTATCGGGACGCGCCGCAACGAGTGCGTGCAGCTCCTCGTCACGAATCATCTTGTACATCGTCTCATCAATCGTGCGTCCATCGTCCAGCCTGGCGTTATAGCGCACCCACTGCCAGATCTGCGAACGCGCAATTTCAGCCGTCGCCACATCTTCCATCAGGTTGAAAATCGCCACAGCGCCGCGACCTCCCAGCCACGCCTCGATGTACTGCAACGCAACATTGATATTGTTGCGCAGTCCCGCTTCAGTGATTGTTCCTTGCGGGATCGTCAGCAGATCGGCAGCGGTCACATGCACCTCCGGCACATAGCGGATCTGATGGTCACCCTGGTACGCAGTGTTGAAGACTTCGAGCACGGTTGGCACCAGGTCGGGGTGTGCCACCCAGGCGCCATCGAACCCCTGCTTTGCCTCACGCTCCTTGTCGGCGCGGACCTGCGCGAGTGCGCGTTCGGTAATCTCTGGCTCGCGCCGGTTCGGGATGAACGCCGACATGCCCCCGAGCGCATGAGCGCCGTGCTTGTGGCAGGCATACACCACAAGTTCCGCCGCGGAGCGCAGGAAGTGCGTTGTCATCGTCACCTGTGCGCGATCCGGGAAGATCCAGTCGCTGCGATGGTTGAACGTCTTGATGAAACTGTAGATATAATCCCAGCGTCCGAGGTTCAGCCCGCTGCTATGTTCGCGCAATTCGTAAAGAATTTCTTCCATCTCGAACGCAGCAAGGATATGCTCGATCAGCACCGTGGCGCGGATTGTGCCGCGCGGAATGCCAAGCTGCTCCTGGGCAAAGTTGAACGCATCGTTCCACAACCGAGCTTCCAGATGACTCTGCATCTTCGGCAGGTAGAAGTAGGGTCCGCTGCCGCGTCGGATCAACTCGTGCGCATTATGGAAAAAGTAGAGGCCAAAGTCGAAAAACGCGCCGGCTACCGGCTCGCCATCGACGTGCAGGTGCTTCTCGACGAGATGCCAGCCACGTGGACGCACTGCCAGTGTGGCAGTTGTGTCATTCAGCCGGTACTCCCGTCCTTCGGGGCTGACGAACGTGATCGTCCGGCGCACAGCATCACGCAGGTTGAGTTGCCCCTGCACGATATTCTCCCAGGTTGGCGCATTGGCATCCTCGAAGTCGGCCATGAATACCTGGGCGCCAGAGTTCAGCGCATTGATCACCATACGCCGGTCGGTTGGACCGGTGATCTCCACCCGCCGGTTCGAGAAATCGGCAGGGATCGACGCCACCTTCCAGTCGCTGCTGCGAATCTCCGTCGTTTGGGGCAAAAAATCGGGCATTGCGCCCGCTCTGATGTCTGCCTGGCGCTGCTCGCGCGCCGCCAGCAACGCACGCCGGCGCTGCTCGAACTGACGCGCCAGGGCAGCAACAAACTCGAGCGCTTCAACAGTGAGTATCTCCGACCACTCTGGTTTGATCGGACCAAGGACTTCGACACGATTCGGTGTGTCCACTGTTTTCCTCCTTGAAACAAGCAGGCGTACTCTCTATATTAGTGACGCCAGTTACAATCTTGCATCGCATGAGGAGAGCATATCGATCCCCGGAGCGACGGTTTCTTCAGTATACCCCATGTTGCACTGCATCATACAGATATTCGGGAAGAACGGCAAAATGGCAGCCAGATCAGGGCGATCAGCGCCAAACTGGCGGCGTGGAGCGGCAATCGCCACCACCAGGGAGCAATATCGTCGAACGTTGGCGCTGGTTGGGCCGCCTGCCAGAGCGGTGCGGTTTTCGACCACGCCAGGAATGCGTCGCCGACCGGCAACACCCCCAGTGCATAGGGTTTTTCTCCGCCCATGTCGATCCCCATGCCAAGGAACTCGCCGCCGAGCCGCAGCGGTTCCGCCAGCCGGGTATCACCCCACGCACGCGCCGCGCCAAGCGTCACCGTTGTTGCCGAGAAGCTGACCCCCGCCAGCAATGGACCGGAGTCCACATCGCCGACACCTTCCTGCCCATGCGGATACTCGCGCACGCCGGGCAGCCCTGCCACAGTTGTGACGAACTGTTCCCGGAAACGCCGGTACTGCTCTAGTCCCCACTCCGCATCGACCGTCGGAAGAAAGCGCACAATGATACTCTGCGACGAGCCGCGTGCGCTATCGATCGGTTGCCCGCTCTGCGGATCGGCGCGGTGCGAG
>JBEPYG010000122.1:0-11248 GCA_041641515.1 Roseiflexus sp. | reverse complement strand
CGGCAGGCGCGCTTCGGGAGCAACAAGGGGCGTCCGCGCCACAATATTCCCCGGAGAACGATCCCTCCAGGGTCCGTTTGCCAGCCAGTCAGTCAGGTTAAACGCCACGAAATTCAACATGATGGTAGTAATCACCTCGTGCGCTCCGGTGAATGCCTTGAGCGCTCCGGCGATTGCCGCCCACACCGCCCCCATGATCGCACCTGCCAGCAATGCCAGCGGGACATGCACAACGGCGGGAAGCCCTTGGAGACTGAAGCCGATGAACGCTGCAAATACCGCTCCGAGCAGCAACTGCCCCTGGGCGCCGATATTGAACAACCCGCACTTGAATGCCAGCGACACCGCCAGACCGCCAAAGATCAACGGCGTCGCCTTTTCGAGCGTGCGTCCGATCGCCCGTCCGCTCCCCAGCCCGCCTTCGAACAACGCGCTGTAGGCCACCAGCGGACTGGCGCCGGAGACGGCAATGATCACGGCGCCGATCACCAGCGCGACGACGACCGACGTGACCGGCACAACCATAGCGCGCAGCAACCTGCGCACCGGCGCCAGACGATTCGCCTGTGGAGGAGATTGCGACCCAGCGCGTTCCATACGACGTATGCTCCTGATGGGGTGCGCCAGATAGAGGTATGCCGCGCAGCGCACCGTTCACTGCGCGGCATGGGTGAGACCAAAAGAGCTACACTGGGGCAGGATGTAGCTCTTGCTCATCAACCTACGGATTGTACCCTGTCGAAATCGAACCGTCGCGCAGCCCTTTATCGACTTCTGCAATCTTCGCCTTCACTTCTGCCGGGATCACCGACTCAAAGTCGTGGAACGGCGCCAGACCGACCTCACCAACATAGTTGCCGGAGGGGAAATTACCTTCCTGCGCCTTCTTGATCAGGTCAAACACACCCGGCGTGATCAACTTCATCGCGCTGGAGATCAAGCATGGGCGCGCCTCTGGAACCGTCTCCCACTGATCGGTGTCCACACCGATGCAGTACACCCCTGAATTTGCAGCTGTTTCGATCAACGCGCCATTCCCGGTCTTCCCACCAGCGCCGAAGATCACATCAGCGCCCTGATCGATCGCCAGTTTTGCCTGATCGGCGCCCCACTTCGGATCGGTAAAGGCGGTATCAAGACCGCCAGGATGGTAGGTCGAAATCACTTGAATATCGGGTTTGGCATACCTTGCGCCGTTCTCGTACCCTTCCTTGAAGGCGACCACCGGTGGAACCAGGTTGGTGCCGAGCACAGCGGCGATTTTGTTGCTCCGCGACATCTCCGCAGCCAGCACGCCGGCCAGGAAGCCTGCTTTATCTTCTGCGAAGATCAAACCTGCCACATTCGGAACTTCCGCCGCCTGGAACTGATCGACGCCAATGAACTTCACTTCAGGATGCGCATTTGCCGCCTCGATCGTCGCTTCACCGAGTGCGAAGCCGACGGTGACGATCACATCGTACCCCTTCTCGATGAACAGACCGATATTCGTTGCGTAATCCTTCGCATCTCTGGTCTCGACATAGTTGACGATCGCACCCAGTTCAGCCTCGGCGCGTTTGACGCCTTCCCAGGCAGACTGGTTGAAACTCTTGTCGTCGATCTCGCCGACATCGGTCACGAGCCCGACACACAAAACTTCGGGCTTGGGGCAATCTGCTTCCGTAGGCTGAGCTGGCGCCGGCGTCGCTCCAGCCGGAGCAGTCGTCGGCGTAACCGTCTGCTGCCCGCCACACGCGGCGATTAACGCCGAGACGAGCAGCAGGATGATGAGAGAAACCGAGCGTTTCATTCTCGCCTCCTGTACTGATGCGCCCCGCAGGACGCAGGCAAAGAATCTGTACACTGCTTCAGTAACGCACCGTAATCGTGTGGTGGCCACAACACAGCGATCGGTGTTTTGAAGCCATTCCCCGGAGTCGGCCGGATTATAGCATAGTCATGTTTGGATGCCAAACGGTTTTGTTAACAGCATGTGTTCAGACGTATCGCAACCATGGTGTTTTTGCGCCGGCGGGACAACGTCTCGTGCGCTTGCAAAAGCTCTACCGCCGCCGATTCCTGATCGCGGAAGGTTCTCTCAATCGTGAACAGGCATCGTTGCAGTGCGGAAAGTGTCGGTGCACTCCTCAACAAGCTCAGGGCTCAGCTAGACGCGAATGCAGTCGCCGGCGCGATGATCAGCAGTGAGCGCTGCACTCAGTGCTGGAATGATATTTGCACGGTTTTGTGCAACAATCTACAATCTTCAATCGACAATCAGCGCAATATCAGCGAGCGGCGACCGGTGCGCCTCGTTCATACTGCCGCTGCGAAATCCCTGCAGATCGAGGGTGATATACACATATCCCAGCGCCTTCAGATGCGCAACAATCGCTTCGCGATGTTCGATGACCGCGGGTATGTCTTCGAGCGGAACTTCGATGCGGGCAATCGTATCGTGGTGACGGACGCGGAACTGGATGAGTCCCAGCTGACGCAGAAAGCGTTCCGCTTCGTCAAGTATCCGTAGTTTTTCGGCGGTGACCCGTTCGCCATATGCGATTCGCGACGACAGACAGGCAAATGAGGGCTTGTTCCAGTTCGGCAATCCGAGACGACGCGCCAGTTCGCGAATCTCCTGCTTCCCCAGTCCCGCCTCAACCAACGGACTGCGCACCGCAAACTCCTTTGCGGCGCGATGACCGGGACGATGCGTGCCGATGTCGTCTGCCATGGCGCCGTACAGGATAGCTGCGACGCCGAGCTCAGCTGCGAGCGGTTGCAGTCTGGCGAACAACGTGCGCTTACAGTAGTAGCAGCGATCAGGTTGATTGCGGGCATAGCGTTCGTCGGACAACTCATCGGTGCGCAGAACGATGTGGCGACACCCAATGAGCGCTGCCAGTGCGCGCGCCTGTTCAAGTTCTTCGCGGGGATATGTTTCGGAGTCGGCAGTCGCTGCGATGGCGCGATCACCCAGCGCATCGTGCGCCACTTTGAGCAGCAGTGTGCTATCGACGCCGCCAGAGAATGCAATCAGCGCCGAACCGATCTCGCGCACAATCGACTGAAGGCGCTCATATTTCGTCTCGAGCGCCGCTGTTTGTGGAGTGCATACACTGGTCATTTTTGATTCCCTTTATCACTGTTTGCCTGAGGACTCTCGCCTGCCACACTGCCCGGCATGTTCCAGTCGCCACGCGCCGCTGCTGCACGAATGGCGATCCGTCCGGCAATCGCACCGGCGCCGATGCCGTTGTCGATGTTGACGACCGCCAGTCCCGGCGCACAGGTTTGCAGCATGCTCGTCAGCGCGCCAACACCGCCTCCCCCAAAGCCGTACCCGACCGACGTCGGCAGCCCGATCACCGGCACATCGACCAGACCCGCCACGACTGACGGCAGCGCGCCATCCATCCCGGCGGCAACGATCATAACATCCACCGACGCATCGAGCATCATGCGCAGTGGCTCGAACAGACGATGCAGACCGGCGACGCCGACATCACTGGCGCGCCAGATACGGCATCCCATTTCGACGCAGAGCGCGACCGCCTCGTCGGCAACCGGCAGATCGCCGGTTCCGGCGGTCAGCACGCCAACGCGCCCGCCACGCTGCGGGGGGGGCGTTCCCGGCTTACTCAGTGTCAGCGTGCGCCCTCCGCTGTAAACTGTCCATTCGACAGTTTCGGCGAACGCCCCCTGGAGCGCTATTCGCGTTTCTGGCGACACACGACTGATCAGGACGCGCCCGGTCGTATCGAGCATACGCCGGACAATCGCGATGGTTTGTTCGGGGGTCTTATGTTCGGCAAGGACAACCTCCGGCACACCGCTGCGCGCGGCGCGTCCCAGGTCGAGGTTAGCAAACGATTCGAGCATGTCGCGTGGGGAGGTCATCGTTGTATCATTACTCCACTGTTACCATGATGTCATATGCAGTTTAGCATCTTTTTATGCCAGCGCTATACAATGACGTTCAGATTGAGTTCGAAGACGCTTCGCTATGAATATTCTCCTGCTGACCCAAATCGTTCCCTACCCGCCCGACAGCGGTCCGAAGGTCAAAACCTACTACCTGCTGCGCCATCTGGCGTCGCACCATCGAGTCACGCTCGTCTGCTTCACACGCAATGCGCAGGAAGAAGCCGATGCTGCCACCCTGCGCAACCTGGTCGCCGAGGTGCACACCGTCCCGCTCACGCGGTCCACAGTGCGCAATGCGCTGACTCTGGCGGGCAGCCTGGCGCGTGGTCGCTCGTGGATCATCGAGCGCGACGACAGCGCCGCCATGCATCAATTGCTGGCGCGCCTGGTGCGCGAAGCAGAAAGCGCCGGACGCCCCTACGACCTGGTCCATGCCGATCAACTCAACATGGCGCAGTTTGCCGAACCATTGCCATTGCCGCGCCTGCTCGACGAGCACAATGCGGTATGGACAGTCTTTCGCCGGGTGGCGGCGCAGGAACGTGGGCTCAAACGTCTGATCTGGGAACGCGAGTGGCGCCGGTTACGCACCTACGAGGGGCGGGTCTGCCGCGAGTTCGAGGCGGTCACGGCGGTCAGCCATGAGGATCGCCAGGCGCTGATCGAAGCGATGGGGACAGAGCGCGATATTCCGATCATCCCGATTGCCGTCGATGCCGAACGCGAACAGCCGATTGCGCGTCAGCCGAATGCGCGCGGCATTCTCAGCCTGGCGACGATGATGTGGCCGCCGAATGTCGATGGGGTACTCTGGTTCGCCCGCAGCATCTACCCGCTGATCAAGCGGCAGATTGAAGGAGTGCGCTTCTTCGTCGTCGGGCAGCGCCCGGTAGCGGAAGTGCGCGCACTACCGGAACAGGACCCGACGATCGAGGTCACCGGCTATGTGCCAGATCCCACGCCATACATCGCCGCTTCTGCCTGCCTGATCGTTCCGTTGCGGAGCGGCGGCGGCATGCGGGTGAAAATCCTCGAAGCGCTGGCGCGCGGCATTCCGGTCGTTTCGACAACGATCGGCTACGAAGGCATCGATCTGGTGCCCGGCGAACATCTGCTGGTCGGTGACACGCCAGAGGCATTCGCCGACGCCGTTGTGCGTCTGCTGCGCGACCCGAATTTCGGCGCTCAGATTGCGGCAGCCGGGCGAAAGCGCCTGCTCGAACGCTACGACTGGCGCGCCGTATGCCCGGCGATGGATCAGGTGTATGCGCGGATGCGGAACCGAGAACCAGGGATATAGAAGATAGCAAAATAGAACACCAGCAACCATCAATCGGCAATCGATAATCAAGTAATCAAGAACCATCAATCGGCAACCGATAATCAAACAATCAAGTAATCAAAAAAACCATCCCCAGGAGAACCAAACCATGAACATCCTGTTCATCTCCGCATACGTTCCTTCCCCCATTCGAGTGCGACCATACGGGTTCATTCGTGCACTGGCGCGGCGTGGACATCATATCACTCTGGTTTGCGGCGCCAATGCCGATGACGGACCGGCGCTCAGTGCGTTGCGCAACATCTGCGCACGGGTCATAACCGTCCATATCAGCAAAGCCGAGATGGTTCAGAATGCCTTGCGTGCGCTCCCTGGCGATCTGCCGTTGCAGGCAGCGCTCAGTTTTGGTCAACGTCTCCGCGAGGCGGTACGCGCCGAAGATCGCAGCAAACGGTACGATGTTGCGCATATTGAGCATTTGCGCGCATCCGCTCTCAGCTATGCACTACTCCAGACACCTACAGTGCTCGACTCGGTGGACAGTATCAGCCTGCTGTTCGAGCGTGCGCTTCGTGGCAGTCCATCGCTCAAGAGCCGTGCGCTCGCACTGATCGATCTGGCGCGCACCCGCGCCTACGAAGCACGATACCCGCACCACTTCGAACAGGTCATCGTATCATCGCCAGAAGACGCCTGGGCATTGCGCACCCTTCACCGTCACCTTTGCCACTCCACCCTTCACGAGCGCTGCGAGTTGAGCGGACATCTTCCTGATCACCACGACGTGCAGGACCCAATCACCGTCGTGCCCAACGGCGTCGATCTAGACTACTTCGCCCCCCAGCTAGTTGCCCGCGACTCAGCAACAATTGTCTTCAGCGGCAAGATGAGTTACCACGCCAATGAAGCTGCAGCGCTCCACCTGGTGCGCGACATTATGCCGCTGGTCTGGGCGCGCCGTCCCCAAACGCGCGTGGTAATCGCCGGGAGCGCGCCACCGCCATCAGTGCGTGCACTGGCAGCCGACCGACGCGTGATCGTCACCGGTTACCTGGACGATCTGCGCCCGGCGATTGCCAGCGCCACCCTAGCTGTCGCCCCACTCCGCTATGGCGTCGGCATTCAGAACAAAGTGCTCGAAGCTATGGCGCTGGCGACGCCGGTCGTTGCAGCGCGCCAGGCGTCGCGCGCACTGCACGCGGTGGAAGGGCGTGACCTGCTGCTGGCAGAACAGCCGCACGAATACGCTGACGCCATGCTCAACCTGATGGATGACCCACACCTCGCCGCTGCCATTGGCGCCGCGGGAAGACGGTATGTCGAGCAACACCACACCTGGGACGTCGCCGCCGAACGGCTGGAACATGTCTATGCCGCAGCTATCGAGGCGGTCCGCTGCAGCTATGCCGTTGCCGCTTCCGAAGAACATGCGACGCTGAATGCCTGCACAAAGTGACGGTCGGTGTCACAACCTCCTGGTATGATGCTGTCAGAGCCCGGCAGTACAACCAGCGAGGAGTGTAACAATGGCAACTTTCCGAACGACCGGTCATCATGCAGCGTTGATGCGCCGGCTGGCGCATATGCTCCTGATCGCACCCGAAGGCATCATCATCGCCATACTGCTCGTCATCAACGCCATTGTTCCATCGATCTGGATTGGAGCAGGGATCACCCTGCTGATTGTGACCTTTATCAGCCGTATTACCGCGCTCTACCTGACCAGTCGCGCCCTGATCGATGCACGATGGGATACTGCCGACACGCTAGCGACCGTAGCTTTCGTGCTACATCCCTGGTCGCCGGATGCGCTGGCATTGCGCGGCGCGATCGCACTGACACGCGGCGATAGCGCGACTGCAGTGCGTCTGTTGCAACGAGCGCAGCATCTGGCGCCGAATCGATCGGCCATCGCTGCAGCTCTGAGCGGCGCACTGATCGAGCAGGGCGACGTACAGGCAGCCATCGTCGCTGCACAGCGAGCACTGGCGCTGGAACCGGCGAATGCCGCGGCGCGTCTCTACCTGGCGCAAGCGCTAGCTGCCGTCGGAACTCAGGCTGAACAGATCGAGGATCACCTGCGCGCAGGACTGGCGCATCAACCGGAACCGGACGCCGAGGTATCGCTGCGCTGCGCACTGGCGCAGCACCTGGCGCAGGAAGGACGTCTGGCGGAGGCAATGCTGGCGCTCAGCGCCGCACACGCGGCGCTACGCTATTGCAGCGCCGCTCAACGTGCAATTGTGAGCCAGCGTATTGCAGAAATCGACACCACCATACGTGCGGGACGCGAAGATTACGCCGCCTGACCATCGCGCTCGCGCGGTTGTTCGTTCAACTCCTCGTGACCTGCGACCGGTGCGGCAGCGCCATTGCGACTTACACGTTCGAGACCATCCATAAAGATTTTGATGGTGTCCACCGGCAGTGGAAAGATGATGGTACTGTTCTTCTCGACCGCAATCTCGGTCAATGTTTGCAGATAGCGCAGCTGGAGGGTCACCGGCTCGCTGGCGATCACTGTGGCCGCCTCGGCAAGCATGCGCGACGCCGCCAGTTCGCCGTCGGCGTGAATAATCTTGGCGCGCTTCTCGCGCTCAGCTTCCGCCTGCTTCGCCATTGCGCGCTGCATCCCCTGCGGCAACTCAACATCCTTCACCTCGACAATCGTGACCTTGACTCCCCATGGTTCGGTCTGTTCATCGATGATGCGCTGCAACCGCTCGTTGATCGCTTCACGATGCGCCAGCAGTTCGTCGAGTTCCACCTGACCAACCACACTGCGCAGTGTCGTCTGCGCAATCTGCATCGTTGCCCGGATGTAATCCATCACCTTGACAATCGCCTTTTCGGGTTCCACCACCATGAAATAGAGCACCGCATTCACTTTGATCGTCACGTTATCGAGCGTAATGACTTCCTGCGGCGGCACATCCATCGTGATAACACGCTGATCGACCCGTACCATACGCTCGATGATCGGGATCAGGAAGAACAAGCCCGGACCGCGCGCACCAACCAATCGCCCTAGGCGAAAGACGACGCCACGTTCGTACTCCGGCACAATCTTGATGGCCGAAAAACCGATCATCAGAATGGCGAATAGAAGAACGCCGAGACACAAAAAAATTGCTCCAGAACCCATGATACGCTCCTTTGCCTAGACGACGCGACCTTCGGACGACGATTGCGTTTCGCGCGTCGCCGGTTCCTCACTTTCGAGTGGGCGCACGATCAACTGCAGGTTGTGCACAGCGACCACACGCACCCAATCGCCCACTTCCACCGGATCAGTCTCGCTGATCGCCTGCCACAACGCACCTTCGACGAACACCATGCCACGCGGATCCAATCGGCGTCGCACCTGCGCCAGACGCCCAACCAGCGCTTCGGTTCCGATTGCAGCCGGACGTTTGCGGCTGCGCAGCGCAAGCGCCAGCCCCAGCGCGGCGGTTGCCGCAATCCCGCCAATGACGATCAACAGCGCCCACCAGGCGACGCCAGCGCCAGGCGCCTGCGTCGAGTCAATCAGATTTCCTCCACCAATGCCAAGCATAACCAGACCCGTGATCATCAAACCGCCATGGGTCGGCGCCACAAACTCGGCGCCGATCAACACCAGACCAAGAATCACCAGGGTCATTGCCCACCAGAGCACCGGAAGCGCCAGCAACCCGGCAGCAGCGCCGAGCAGCAACAACAGCCCGGCGCCGGCGAACAATCCGACCCCTGGCGTGCTCAACTCAAGATAGATCGCCATCGACCCCAGCACCAGAAGCGCAAACGCGACGGTTGGATCGGCAAGCGCCAGACGCAGACTCTCGAAAAGCGTCGGTTCGATCAGCGTCGGGGTGCGCCCAATCGACGAAATGCGCACCGTTCTCCCATCATCAAGCGTCACGATCCGCCCGTCGATCAATGTCAGCACTTCTCGCAGATCGGCAGCAACCAGATCGATAGCCGGCGGATCGAGGCTGATCGCCTGTTGATTGTTGAGGATAACCCCTTCCCGAACGGCGCGGTCAACCCATTCCGCGTTCCGCCCGCGGGTCTCGTTCCATTTCCGCATCTGCGCACTGACATTGTCGAGAAGAAGGTCACGTGTTTGCTGGCTCAGCGTCTCATCAACCTGCGCCAGAGGAAAAGGACTGCCAAAGCTGGTATCGGGCGCAAGCGCGCTGATATGCGCTGCGGTGACAAAGAGAGCGCCTGTGGGACCAGCTTGCGTACCGCGAGGGGTGATGAAAACCACAATCGGCACACGCGCCTGAGCGATCTCGGCTGCGAAGACGCGCACTTCACGGAGCACGCCGCCGGTGCTGCTGTACGAAATAATCAGCGCATCAGCGCTCGATGCTTCCGCAGTCTGCACTGCCCGTCGCAGATAATCAATCGTTGGCGTCGTCACAATACCGCTGACTTCGACCATGTAGAGTGGACCGGCGCTCTGTTGCGCTGTTGCGCCTCCGACAGTCCACAGGAGAATCAGCGGCACAATCACAAGCGCCGCAATCAGCACGCTGCTGCGCTGATGAGAGGTGCGATGTGCAGGCATCGTGGTGCGCCTCGTTTCCAGGCTGACATTGCGTCCATGGAACCTACGCACATGATACCGCGATCCGTGATCATGTGCCAGTAGATTGATACCATTTCAGACTGTCGATTCTGGATTGCCGATTGTCGAGCACGGCGACCGATGCGCTTTGAGGCAATGCCGCGCGTGACATGCTGAGGAGAACATAGCCGCTAGATGCGCGGACGTCTGCAAAGCGCATTCGGTTTGATACCGCTTTTCACCGGCAGTCATAACCCACCCGCGACGTGAACCACTCATACCATTTTAGATTTTGGAATACGACGCCCGAAACCGCATATGGCAATGCAGCATTATCAACGAGAATTGGCATCCAAACTCAAGTGATGAAGTCCTGGTATGAGTGCTTGCTCCCGCCACGTCCGTGTCATGCTCACACCCGGGAGTTACGATGCACGCTCAACAATACGTTTGACCCGGCGTTCAAAATCTGCCCGCATGAGCATCACCTTGCGATTGCAGGTCAGACAACGGATGCCGATTTCCGCGCCAATCCGCACGACCTGCCACACGTCGCCGCCGCATGGATGCGGCTTGCGCATCTGAACGATATCGCCAACACGAATGTCGAGCAGCGGTTTCGACATACCATTCGCCATCATTCAGGAATTGCACGCGCGCGCTCCCACAGCTCCAGTTTTTCGTCAACGCTCAGCGTGTGGAGATCGCGCCCGTCGAGCAGCGTTTCGAGATGCGCAAAACGCCGTCGGAAGCGCGCAACCGCAGCGCGCAGCGCGCTTTCCGCATCGACGTTGAGCCGCCATCCCAGCCGGGCAACTGCCAGAAGCACATCGCCCAGTTCAGCCTCCGCCTGCGCCGGATCGGATGCGACAGCGCGCAATTCGGCAAGTTCTTCTGCCAGCGCGTCCCAGGCTTGATCGATCTCTGGCGCATCGAAACCGGCTCTAGACGCCTTCGACGTCACTTTCTGCGCAGCCGCCAGCGCAGGCAATGAAACCGGAACGCCGTCGAGCGCACTCCGGCGCGCCACCCCTTTCGCAGCATGTTCGGTGCGCTTGATCGCCTCCCAGTTGTGCAAGATCTCATTGCTCGTCGCCACATTCAGATCACCGAACACGTGGGGATGGCGGCGAATCAGTTTGCTGGCGACCGTGCTGAACACATCGCCGACATCGAAGCGTTCCGCCTGACGCGCCATTTCGCTCTGCATCAGCACATTGAGCAGCAGATCGCCCAGTTCTTCGACCAGCGCCTCATCATCACCAGCATCGAGCGCTTCCAATGCTTCGTGCGTTTCCTCGAGCAACGCCGCGCGCAACGATTGCGGCGTCTGCTCGCGGTCCCAGGGGCACCCGCCAGGACCGAGCAGCCGGGCAACGACGTATGCCACACCCTCTGGTCCGCGCAGATCGGCAAGCGGCACAAGCGGCGGCACAAACAGGCTCGTCAGATGGTCGAAGTCGCTGCGATGGTCGAGGGTATGGAGCGGCAGTTCCACAATC
>JBEPYG010000121.1:0-11250 GCA_041641515.1 Roseiflexus sp. | reverse complement strand
TGACGGTCAACTTATGGAGCATCTCCGGCACGATATGGTCCTGAAACGAGCCGGGAAATACCATGATGTAATCGTAGGCAAGCGAGCCGGTGACAATGATACGACGCATAGGCACACCTGTCAGATTAATGCATATTCTTCACGAATCCGTTGAGAAACGCCAGCAAGCAACTGCAGCGCCCATTCGGCGCTGGCGCTGTCGAGATAGCCAAGCGACTGAGCTGGCGAAATAACCGTCTGTTGCAGCACGTGATCGCGTGCAACGCCTTGTGATGTGAGATCGTCCAGCAATGAAGCGAATGCATCGAAGAGCGAGTCAACCGACGCCATTTTCAGATGTTCGGGATCGGATGGGACGATCCCGATGCCGACCATGCCGCCGCGTTCGAGGAATGCAATCAGGTCCTCGCACCCCGATTCGCACAGGCGCCGATACGCTGCACTCTCGGCGATCAACAACTCGACAGATGTGTGCATCAGGCGATTGAGATCGACGTCGCCGCGTGTATACAGCGCTCGACATCCGTTGATCCCTGCCAGCACATCATCGATCTGCCCTGCCACACGATCCCAGTCGTGGGGAAAGAACGGCGACGCAACAGCTTCGAGCAGCGGCTCATCAATGCAGATGATGGTGACAGGCGCAATCTCACTCAACCGCAATTCCTGCCATGCCACGCGCAACCGCAGCAGTTGTGCAATCGCATCGAACAGCATGTCATCGTAGATCAACGGTTGCTCTCGTTCATCGGTCAGTTGCAACGCTGCGCTGATCGGTCCCAGGATCTGACCCTTGACCGCGCGCAGATCACGCCATCCGCCAATGCGCGCCATTTCGGCGAGTCCGGCGGCGTCATCGGCGCTCAGTGCCGCATAAGTGATGGTATGTTCAAGGTACGCCAGCCATAACGAATCGATTCGGCGTTCCGCCTCGCTGCGATCGACGTACACCCGCAGGGCGGCAGCATCGACCACCAGACCAGGAAACCCGATCATGCTCTGCACCAGACATTGTTCACGAAAACTGCGTTGCGGCAACTGTGGCCAGGCAAGCAGCGTTCCTGCGTACCGGCGCGCAATATCGAGCGCCTGTGCCGCGCTGCGATGGGGAAGAGCGCCGAGCGCCAACGGCAGGCACGCTGGTTGAAAGGGTAACGGCATACGTCAACGAGACCCTGATGTCACCTGTCGCAACTGATCGTCAAACGGCGGATAGATCACGCCGCACTCGGTAATGATCGCCGTTACCAGACCGGCTGGTGTGACATCGAACGCTGGATGCGCCGCGACCACTCCCTCTGGTGCAATCCGTCGACCGAAGCACGCGGTCACCTCATCGGGGTTGCGCTCTTCGATAGGGATCGCATCCCCATTCGGAAGCGCGAGATCGATCGTTGATGAGGGCGCTGCTACATAGAACGGGATGCCGTGGGCGCGCGCCAGCACTGCCAGGCTATAGGTGCCGATTTTATTGGCAACATCGCCATTGGCAACGATCCGGTCAGCGCCGACAATGACGCAATCGATCGCCCCGCGCTGCATAAAGTGCCCTGCCATGGTATCGGTGATCAGGGTCATTGGGATACGTTCCTGGAGCAATTCCCATGCGGTCAACCGCGCGCCCTGGAGAAACGGACGGGTCTCGTCCACATACACGTGGATTGGACGCCCCTGTTCGTGAGCCGTGCGGATTGGCGCCAGCGCCGTGCCATACCCGGCGGTCGCAAGCCCGCCAGCATTACAGTGCGTCAGAACGTGACCACGCGGCGGGATCAACGCCACACCATGACGCCCGATGGCGTGGCACATTGCCAGGTCTTCCGCCAGAATTGCATGCGCCTCTTCGAGCGTCGCATGCGCGATCGTTTCGGGTGTGGGATCGGTCAGCCGGCGAGCCGACTCCAGGACGCGCCGCGTCGCCCAGCTGAGGTTGACAGCGGTTGGGCGTTGGGCATCAAGGAGCATTTTTGCCGTTGCCAGATGATCGTAGACCCGCTGACTGTCACCGTCAGCTGCATCGTGCGCCGCCTGGTATGCGGCGAGCGCCATGCCGTATGCTGCAGCGCAACCAATCGCAGGCGCACCGCGGATCTGCATCGTGTGAATGGCACGCGCGACGTCTTCGACGGTCGAGCAGCGAACAATGGTCATTTCGCCCGGCAACAATCGCTGGTCAATCAGGCAGACCTGACCCGCTTCCCACCAGATTGTACGAAATGCGCTGCTCATGATCGGCAACCGGATGATATGTTGACTACAACGTGTGAGTATAGCATGCATACGATGCGCGTGCAAAAGTGATTTGATCTTTGCTTGAAGCGTCACTCTCTGGTAAAATGCAGGTAAAATCAGGATATGCTATCTCCGAAGTCGGCGATGATGAACTGGACTCCCGCACCCGATCTTCATAGTGTTGCTCTTATGCATCGACTCAGTTCCGATCTGTCGCTGGCAACAAGTCTCGATGCAGGGGTTGCGTGTGTTGTTGCAACGCTTGAGCGCACCTTCGCACCGCGTGATTGTCAGGTTGCTCTCCTGATCGGGAGGGAACCGCGTGTAGTGCATAGCACCGGCGCCGTCCACCTGCCCAATGAAGATCACCTTGCTGCGTTACGCGCCGGAAACGTGGTTGTCACTACCTGGCACAACGCAGGCATGATCTGTTTTGCTCCGTTGCGTGCCCGGCACTCTCTGATTGGCTGGTTGTGCCTGATCGATCCGGCGTGGTCGCCCGATCTGGCGACGCTGCTGGAGTTGATTGCCGTGCAGTCCGGTCCGGCGCTGGCGCTGCTCGGCAACCTTGGTCGGCGCGATGATCAGGCGGAGCAGTTGCAAACATTGAATGAGATCGGGCGATTGCTCAGCGGCGCCTTTGATCGCGACCAGCTGTTTGCCGCCATCCACGCCGCAGTGCAGCGCGTCGTCGAAGCGCCAACCTTCCTGATTGCGCTGTACGATGCACTGACCGATGAACTCGAACCGGTTTATCTGGTGCATGAGGGGCAACCGCGACCTGCAGGAGGCGAACGATGGTCGGTCGATGTCGGGCTTGCGGGGGTGGTCATCAGGGAGCGGAAGCCGCTGTGCGTCAGCAACTATGCTGAAGCGTGCGAGCAGCGCGGCATCCAGCCGCGGATGATCGATGGTCGCGTGCTGGGTCCAGCCTGGTTTGGCGCGCCCCTGATCGCAAACGAGCGCCTGATCGGCGTCATCGTGCTGGCAAGCTCGCGTGAAGGGTATGTGTATCGTCAGGAGCATGTCAATTTGCTGATGACGATTGCAACGCACGCGGCAGTGGCGCTCGATCGCGCCTGGCTGTATGAGCGCACAGAACGTCAGGCGCAGCAATTGATGGTTTTGAACCGCATCGGGCGCATCATTACGTCCTCGATCGACCCGCAACAGGTGCCGGGCATTATTCTGCGCCAGGTGACGGAGTTGTTGAACGTGGAGGAGAGTTCGCTGCTTCTCACCGATGAAGATACGGGTGAGATGGTGTTCGCCTATACGACCGGGCAGGTCGGGCAGCGTATCCTGGGGCGACGGTTGCCGCGCGGCGTCGGCATCGTCGGGTACGTGGTCACAACCGGGCAATCGGTTATCTCCAATGATGTGCAGTCCGATACGCGGTTCTACCGTTCGATGGACCTTTCGACCGGGTTTACAACGCGCTCCTTGCTGGCGGTGCCGCTGCGCAGTGTTGGTGGTGTGGAAGGGGTCATCGAAGTCATCAATCGCCGTGATCAGCGCCCGTTCACCAGCGAAGATCAGCGTCTTCTCGAAGCGCTGGCTGATTACGCGGTCATTGCGCTGGAAAACGCGCGTCAGTTTCAGAAGGTGGATCAGGCGCTGGCGCGACGGGCACAGGAATTGGCGCGCACCAACGAGCAACTGGAACAGAACCTGCGGAGCCTGACGGCGCTCAATGCGTTTGGCATGGCGATCAACACAACGCTGCGCAGTCCTCACGAGATCTTGAGCATGACGGCGCGTGGGATTGCGGAGATGACCGGCGCACTCGGCGCAATGACGCTGTTGCCCAAAGACGGCGGCTTGCGTCCGGTCGTGTCGATCGGTTTGCGTGTGCCGGTCGATGATCGGTTGCTGAATGTTGTGCGCAATGTGATTACGACCGGGCGCCCTGATATGCTCTCGCCCGACCCGGAATCTCCAGGACGTTCGCCGCGCTGTACGCTCTTCATCGTGCCGCTGCGCGCCACGCAGCGCACCCTCGGATGTGTGTGTGTGGCGTATGCGAATGCGCTACCGGAGCCGTCGGACCGCGAAACCATTATTTTGTTCGCATCACAGGCGGCAGTGGCGATCGAAAGCATCGAACTGTTTGGCGCCGTGCGTACTGCGCGTGACCAGATGATGTCGATCCTGGCTTCGACGCGCGAAGGCATTATGCTGATCAGCGCCGATGGTTCCATTGCGGTTGCGAACGCTGCACTGTCCGAACTGACCGCGCTCGATGCCAGCGGCATCCAGGGTGTGCCGGTCGATACGTTTCTGTCGCGCTGGTTCGAAACCGCTGCCTACGACACCGCAGAGTGTGCAGCATTGCAGCGCGCGATCGATGACGCCCTCACCGGCGCTGCTCAGTTTATCGCCGGCGAAATGAGCGGCAACCCTGGCGGGTTGCGCTATCTGGAATGGTCGGTGCTCCAGGCGCAGAGCACCGGCGACAGTCACGGCGGCGTCCTCCTCGTTCTGCGGGACATTACCGCTGCACGAGAAGCAGATCGCCTGCGGCACGACCTGACCCACATGATTGTGCACGATCTGCGTAGCCTGCTCTCCAGCGTCATGGCATCGATCGAATTGATGGTGCGCGGCGTACCGGGCGCATTGACCGATCAGCAACTCTATGTGTTGCAGATTGCCAATACTAGCGCAACGGATATGCTGAACATGATCAACACCCTCCTCGACATCAGCCGTCTCGAAGCCGGGCGTATGCCGATCGAGCGCTGCCGTGGAGACATTCGCAGCATTGTGATCGACGCGGTACAGCGATTGGCATCGCTGGCGATGGATCGCGCCATTTCCATCGAGATCGACGTCGATGAAGGCGTGCCGCATATCTATGCCGACGTCGGTCTCGTAGGGCGCGTCATCCAGAATCTGGTCGGCAATGCTATCAAGTTCAGCAACCGTGGCGGGCTGGTGCGCGTAGGCGCTTCTGTCAATCGCTTCGAGGATGGGCAGGAAAAAGTCATCGTAACGGTCAGCGATCAGGGTGTGGGAATTGCGCCCGCTGATCGTGAGCGAATCTTCGCCAAATTCAGCCAGGTCGGCGAACGGCGCGGCGGTACTGGTCTGGGGCTGGCGTTTTGCAAACAGGCGCTCGAAGCGCACGGTGAGCGTATCTGGGTCGAAAGCGAACTGGGGCGCGGTTCGACGTTCTTCTTTACACTCCCGATCGCCTCATGAAATCAGCCATCAGAACCCGACATTGATGATGGTGCGACCGGTGCGATCCTGGAAGAAACCGACTCCGTCCTGGATCAATCCGACATAAAACCCCATCTTCGTCTCGGGCTGGCGAATTCGAATACGCCCGACGATCTCTGCTTCCTCACCGGGCATCAGCAGGTCTTCCTCGAACGGAATACGCCACTGCTCTGGCGGGCGCGGCGACAGTGCCCAGCGATACGGATAGCGTTTGGCAGCGCCACCACTGTTGGCATCCCAATCGACGCCCACCCGCCAGAACCCGCCAGATCGCGCCACGTAGGCGCCATCTTCGATCGACGAGAAGACCTGATCGGTGTCATACTCGTACCCTGACGGCGGTCCATATGTGCGGATCGGAACTGTGCCGGTGTTGCGAACGCGCACGGTAACGGTGATCACCT
This sequence comes from Roseiflexus sp., assembly GCA_041641515.1. Lineage (GTDB taxonomy): Bacteria > Chloroflexota > Chloroflexia > Chloroflexales > Roseiflexaceae > Roseiflexus. The sequence continues at coordinate 5,389 of JBEPYG010000121.1, read as the reverse complement.
CGCCGAGCATCACCGACTGTGGCGCCATGTAACTGTAGGTGATCATTGCCTCGGGCTGACCGCCGCCTTCGATGGTGATTGTTCTGCGCTGTTCGACCAGGTTGCCGAAACGGTCCTGTGCCCGAATGATCAGCGTGTATACGCCATCGGGAAGCAGCGTGCCGTCAACGGTGCGCCCGTTCCAGACGTGTTTCTGTAACGCCGGCGCTTCTTCTGCAGCTGTGACGAACGGGAATGTGGCGCCGTCCGGCGCGGTCACCACAATATCGACCGTTGCGGTCGTCGGCAACTGATAAGTGATCTCGGCCACATCGTCGATCGCGTCAGCGTTGGGCGAGATGGTGTCGGGGAAGATGACCAGATTGTCGATGAGCGGCAACGGCGCGTCTTGTCCGATGATCGTCAGCGGGTGCTCCGCCGTCTGGCGGGCGCCATCTTCGCCAACCGCCTCGATGACGACCGTATAGTCGCCGCCAGGAAGCATCCGCCGCAGCAGGATCGGATCATCGGTCGGCGCTGTGCCATCGAAGCGCAGCGCATACGGTTCACTGGAGGGAGCGCGCGGTTCGTTGCGGCGAAGCGTATAGCGCGTTCCCTGGTCATCGACCAGCGCAATCGTGACCTGTGCCGGACGCCCAATCGCATAGGTGATCGTCACCGTCTCACCTGCTCCTGTCGGTCGCAACTCATCTGCCGACAACGTCACCTCGCCGAGGAGCGGTCGCGCCGTACACGATGAGAGGAACAACAACGCGGTGAGAGTGAAAAGAAGCGTGATGATCCGTTTCATGAGGAAAACCAGGAAATGAGAACCAAAGACCAGGAAACGATAACCAAGCATCAAAAATCGGCAACCGCTCAACAAATCCCCAAACCAGCCCCCTAACTCCCCATCACACTCGACGTTTCCACAGGCGACGCACCGTACCGACGGCTGAAGAGAGCCAGCGCGACGACTCCCAGGCTCACGCCGAACCAGAGCGTACAAAAACGAATGATAATCGTTGCCGTTGTGGCAGGACCGGCAGCTATCGGTACGAGCAGGACCAGCAATCCGGCGCTCGAGGCTTCCGAAACTCCCAGCCCGCCGGGCAGAAATGATACCAGACCAAAGAGCGTCGATGCCGCAAAGACGAAGGTCGCCTTCAGCAGCAAGTCTTCACCGCTTACCCCAAGCCCGACCAGCACATAGTACATAGCGGCGCATTCGCCAAACCATGATACCACGCTGATAACAGTCGAAACGAAGAGCAACCGCCACGAAAGCAGTCGCTGGCTACTCTCATAGGCGGTTGTTATACGCGACGCCACTTTGCCGGCAAATGGCAGGCGCGCCAGCCATGACAGCACGCGCTGCATCAGCAGCTGCGATTGCACCAGCAGCAAACCGGCAACCGTCAGCACAAGCAATGCCACAAACGCAGGACGCGCCGGCGGATAGAGGGTCAACCCCGCTCCCATCAGCAGCAGCATCGCCAGCCCATCGGTGATTCGCTCTGCCAGCACGATCGGCGCAGACGCGGAAATCGACGTGCCATTGATCCGCTTCAGCAATACCGATTTCAACACCTCGCCAACCTTGGCGGGGGTGACTGCCATGACCATGCCACTGGTGAAGAGCAACACACTGTCATACGTCCCGACGCCATTTCCCATCCCCATGCGCCGCAGGTAGTAGTCCCACTTCAACCAGCGCAACGCATAGTTGAACAGCGTCAGACCAAGCACCGCCGGCAACACCGACCAGTCGAAACTGCCAAAGCTGACAGCTACCTCGCGGATGTCGCTGATCAGCCCCAGCACAATCGCCACGAACAGCCCCAGGGCAAGCGAGATGAGAATGCTACGGCGTAGATGCTGTGTCACGGGCGCTCCGGTGACACGCTGGCTTGCAGCGCGCCTGGTTCAACCATCTCAATGGCGATGCTGCACCAGTTCGACCAGCACACCCTGGCAACTCTTGGGATGGAGGAAGGCGACCAGCGTATCGTGCAGACCGGGGCGAGGCGTTTCGTCGATCAGTTGCACGCCGCGCGCCTTGATTTCAGCCAGAGCGGCAACGATATCGTTCACCTTGTACGCAATGTGGTGCATGCCGGGACCGCGCTCGTTCAGGTATTTGGCGAATGCCGCCTCATCCGAGGTTGGAGCGATCAGTTCGAGCAGCATATCACCCATGCGCGTTGCAGCGACCTCCATATGCCGCTCTGGCATCGGGATCCGTTCCCACTCGTTGATACCGAACGTCTGGCTGTAGAAAGCGATGGCGCTGTCGATATCCCGCACGGCGAAACCGATGTGATCAACCTTCTCGAACATACATTTCTCCCTGATCTCTGTCAATTCTTGCCCGGCAAGAGTGTAGCATCTGTTGCGCAGAGCGTCAATCAACTTCAACGCATCTCCCGTCCACCGTTGACATCGAGGGTGGCGCCGGTCACGAAACTGGCAGCTGGGCTGGCGAGAAAGACGATGCACCGCGCGATTTCGTCCGGTTCAGCATAGCGTTGCAGTGCCAATTTCGTCTGGGCGTAATCGGGGGGAAGGCTGGCGACAGTATCGCGTCCCATCGGTGTAAGTGCAATGCCAGGCGCCACACAGTTGACCCGCACCCGTGGAGCGAGCGCCCGTGCTGCGCTTTTCGTCAGATTCACCAGCCCGGCTTTTGCTGCCGCATAGTGCGCGTGATGCGGCGCACCGGTCGTTGCCGCCACGCTTGCGACTGTTACAACCGCAGCGCCGTCGCGCAGAAACGGGATCGCGGCGCGGAGGGTGTAGAACGACCCGTTCAAGTTGACCCCGATGATTGTGCTCCACTCCTCTGGAGTGATATCGATCAGCGGTGTCACGATATTGTGCCCGGCGCACAAGACCAGAACGTCCAGTCCACCCGTTTGGGCGCAGATCGATGAGATAGCAGCGGCAACTGCAGCAGCATCGGCAATGTCGAAGCGACAGAGCCAGGCGCGCCGACCAGCAGTCTCGACCGCCGCCATTGTCTGCCGCGCGCCGGTCTCATCGCGCCCGAATGCAATCACCACATCGGCGCCTTCTTCCGCCAGCAGGCGTGCTGTCGCTGCACCGATGCCACTCGATGCACCGGTCACCAGCGCAACGCGATTGCGTAACCCCAGATCCACAATTATCCTCCAAGTGCATGCTTACCGATCAATTCCAGCGCCGCGTCATCGTTGGGCGGATGGGTTAAACCAGCGCGCGCATCGCGAAAATAACGCTCGAGCGGCAGTGAGCGCGTCAGCCCAAAACCGCCAGCTATTCGCAGCGCCTGATCAGTCACATCACAGGCAGCATTCGTGCAGAGATATTTTGCCATGGCAATCTGCGACGCCATTGCAGCGCGCCGGTCGGGATGTTCCACCCAGGTGCGCGCCGTCTGATACAGGACGCTGCGCGCTGCGCTGAGCGCCACCTGTATCGCGCCAACCCGTCGTTGAATGTTCGGCAATGTAGCAATTGGTCGCCCAAGTGCGGTCGGAACACGTTCGCGCGCATACGTGCAGACAGTATCACAAGCTGCCTGACCGACACCCAGGTACACTGCAGAGAGGGTCAGGGCAAACCACGCCATCTGCGTCGGCGGTCCGGGGCGCGGAGCAGCGCCGGCTGGCGTGCGCTCGACCAGATGATCCACGGGTACGAACACCTCATTGAGGATCAGATCGTAACTGGCGCTTGCGCGCAAACTCAACGAATCGCCCCACGAGTCTTCCAGGTGGATACCTGGTGATCCGGCTTCGATCAGAAAACTGCCGACTGCACCCTGTGGCGCTTCAGCATCTGGCGGCAGTGTTGCACTGACCAGAAACCAGCGCAGGGCAGGCGCCATGCTGACGAACAGTTTTCGTCCGGTGATGTGCCAGCCACCCTCCACGGGTATAGCGCGCGTTAACGGCAAACCGCCGCGTGACGGACTGCCCATCTCCGCCTCGGTCGCCGCCGAGTTAATCAGTGCGCCCTCTTCGACTACCGAACGGCAGACCATTTCAAAGACCGGTGCGGGCCACGACATCGTTTCCGCCAGTCGCCCAATCATGTGGACAGTCATATCGACCGCCATCGCCGTCGAACCGCAACCACACGCCAGATGCTCCTGCGCCAGCACCATGTCGAACAGATCGGCGCCTTCACCGCCATAACATGGCGGCACAACCAGTCGAAGATAACCGGACTCGCGCAGGTCGGCCAGGTTCGCAAAAGGAAAACGTCCTTCACGGTCATACTGATCGGCACGTTCAGCAAAACGACGTGCAAGTTCATCGGCCAGTGCCACGATACGACGCTGGCGATCGGTCAATTCAGGAAACATAGCAACTCACAGAGCGTCACAAGCGGTGCGTTTCGTGTCGCATGGCAAACCGTTCCTTCATCGCCAGGATTGGGTTTACGGCTTCCCGCCGAATGCACGATGCACCAGATAATCGATAAGCAGAAACAGGATCACGCCAGCCAAAAGCAACCCCCACCAGGGTATCTGGATCCAGATGACAATCCAGACGCGCCCGAGGATCAACCAGAGGATACCAAGAAAGACCGCTGCTGTTATAAGCGAGGCGATACGTTGTTTGACGGTGCGCATGGGCACATATTCCTTATACGTTGTGACGATCCCGTAATCATCTACGTAGGTGTTGGATGTCGAGTTGCTCGCGCCGGCGCCTCAGACAGGCGCATCTTCTCCGGTCAGGTCGCGTGTTAGAATGACTCCTGGCGCGCTCTCCACCCTCAACGTCCTCCCCACTGCACGTTTTGCACACAGCATACGATATAATAACAGCATGCACGGCGCAATGTCGGATTATACGAGGTGCGTATCATTATCGAGCGGAGACGTCACGTGCAACTCGCAGGTTCTCTCAGCCAGTTTCCGTTGCGTGAACTGATCGAAATGGCAGTGTACAGTTCGGTCAGCGGCGTCCTAGAAGTGCAGGTCGGCGATGATACCGGTCGAATCTTCTTTCGCGACGGTCTGCCGCAGCATGCTGAACTGACGGTCCTGCAAGGCGTTGATGCAATTGGGCGCATGTTTGCCGAACATGATGCCTCTTTTCGTTTCCTCGCCGATAGCACGCCGGTTACACCGACGCTCTGGATGGACCCGTGGGAAATCATCGAACTGGCGGAGCATCAGGCGCAGACGTGGGCGAAAGTGCGTCCTCACGTGCCAACGCTGGGCGCTGTTCCTGTTCTACAGATACCACGCCAGAAAGCGCAATCACTGATTGGCGAAGATGTTCGTCCGTTGCTGGCGCTGATCGATGGGCGGCGATCGATTCCGGACATCGCGCGAGATCTGGCGGTCACACTCATCGATGTGTATGTAGGTGTCGCTTCACTGGTGCAGCAACAGATAGTCATCCTTGCTCCGCCG
>JBEPYG010000120.1:0-11313 GCA_041641515.1 Roseiflexus sp. | reverse complement strand
CCCGCGTTCCACGTTTCGCGTCCCCACGTTCCCACGTTCCACGGTTGTTCCACGGTTGTCGCTTCTCAACCGAAAATTGTAAACTTGCAACTAGTTTCACGAAGAATCTCTGGTACCGTATCGTTCTGATGTTGTGTGATTACAACGCGGAGTTGTCGCCTTACTTTGCTGGATTCTGCTGATTTTTGCTATAGTGGCGCCGGAGTAACCGGTGAAGACGCGCTGATCGTGCGTTGCAGGCGGCTCTCTCCTCTGACCGTCAGTCGAAATGTGTCTGGAAAGGCATCGTGTCGAACTTGCAGCACATTCTGGTTGTCGACAACGATCCGGTTGCCGCGATGGTGACGCAGCAGGGACTGCAACGACTGCTCGGCAAAGACGTCGAAGTCGCGCTAGCGCCATCGCCAGGAGCAGCCTGGCTGCGCTGCATGCGTGAATCTGTTGATCTGCTGATCGTTGATCCGAGCCCTCCCAGTCGTGCAGCGGCAGCATTGATCAAGGCGCTGCACGACGAACGTCCCCACATTCCGGTTGTGGTGCTGACGGCATACGATACGCCGCGCCTCCGTACACAGATGAAACGGCTAGGCGTGCGCCACTATCTTGCCAAGCCAGTGGGGTTGGCGGAGCTGAAGAATACGGTCAGTGGCGTGCTTGCGTCGCTTGACACTGCGCACGTGTCGTCAGCAATGCATTGATCTGCGGCGCCGTAGCAATGCAGCAGTCGAACGGCATTACGGCGCTGCATTGCTGCACGTGACGTTCCCCATTCCTGCCTTCTCTTGTGGATTATGTTCTCACGTCGATCATCGCCAGAAAGTCGGCGACGGTGACCAGTGCACTACGGTGGCGTTGCGGTTCGATGACGATGTCGCTGATCTGCCGGTAGAGCGCAGCGCGGGTGCGCACCAGCTGCGGGTAGCAGCGCGCCAGCGTCGCTGCAGACGGTTCACCAGGGCGCGGTTGGTACAGGCCGTTCCAGACAATCGGACGTGGTCGCGCCAGGTATTCTTCCAGCAGGCGCACCCGCAGATCGGCGTCGTCCGCTAGGTAGACCATCGTTGTACGACGTTTGATGCGTTCCAGCAACGTCGCATCGAGGTAGACGATACTGCCGGTTGTGTCGATGACAATGTTCTCTTCCCCGACGATCTGGTCTGCAATGTCCTCCATGACCGCATGTTCGCAAGCGAGATAGATGCGTTCTCGCTCAGCATAGGACGCCTCATAGGGAAACCCCATCCAGCGCCCGATGTCGTAGACGGTGACGGTATCGGCATTGTAGATGGTTCGTAATCGCGCTGCGATCAGGTCATCACAGTGCAACGCGCGGAACCCGGCTTCTGCCAGTCGCGCCGCCCAGCGCGACTTACCGATGCCTGCCATGCCAATGAGTCCGATGACCACACGCTACCTCTGGAGTCGAGCTGCAAGTTCCACGAATGCGTCGAGCGTCTCCGGGTTCGCCATGGCGTCGCGGTTGGCAGCTTGTTCCGGCGGGACGCCACGCAGGATTTTTTTGATCGGCACTTCCAGTTTTTTGCCGTTCAGTGTGCGTGGCACATCAGGAATGGCGATAATGTCATCGGGGACATGGCGTGGCGAAAGCGCTGTGCGGACATGCGCGCGAATCCGCTCTTTCAGTGCGTCATCCAGGGTGACGCCTGGTTCGAGGACAACAAACAGATACATAACAGCTGTGCCATCGGGATTCTCCAGGTCGATCACCAGGCTGTCGCGCACCTCTACAATGCCCTCGACCGCACGGTACATTTCGCTGGTGCCCATGCGCACGCCATGGCGGTTGATCGTCGAATCGGAGCGACCGTAGATGACCAGCGTTCCCCGTTTGGTGAGTTTGACCCAATCGCCGTGACGCCAGACACCGGGATAGATATCGAAGTAGCTGCTGCGGTAGCGCGAGCCATCGGCATCCCCCCAGAAGAAGAGCGGCATGGAAGGAAGCGGCGCCGTGATGACCAGTTCGCCGACATCGCCGACGATTGACCGTCCCTGTTCATCGAAGACCTCGACGCGCGCACCCAGACAGCGGCACTGAATTTCACCGGCAGTGACCGGCAACAGCGGGCAGCCGCCGACGAATGCCGTGCAGACGTCGGTGCCACCGCTGAGCGAGACCAGCCAGAGATCGCGTTTAACGCGCTGGTAGACCCAGTGAAACCCCTCGACCGGCAGCGGCGAACCGGTCGAACCCATTGCGCGCAGGCGCGTCAGGTCGAACGCTGCGCCAGGCGTGAGGTCGGCTTTGCGACACGCCGTGAGGTAGGCAGCGCTTGTGCCAAACAGGGTCATGCCCGTATCGGCGGCGAACCGCCAGAGCGCATTCATATCAGGCCAGGCCGGGCTGCCGTCGTACAACAGAAGGGTGCTACCCAGCAGCAGGCCGCTGACCAGGAAGTTCCACATCATCCAGCCCGTGGTGGTGAACCAGAAGAAGCGATCCTGCGGGCGAAGATCGAGGTGCAGCGCAAGCGATTTCAGATGTTCGAGCAGGATGCCGCCATGCCCCTGAACAATCGGCTTGGGCAGACCGGTCGTGCCCGATGAATAGAGGATCCAGAGCGGATGATCAAAGGGAACCGGTTCAAACTGGAGCGGTGCATCGTGGTTCAGCAATTCGTCCCAGGGAATGGCATCGTCCATGCGCGCATCCGCATCGAGGAAAGGAACCAGCACGACGCGCTCGACTCCGGGAAGCGCGGCGCGCAGTTCAGCGAGCGCCGCGCGACGATCGAAGGTTCGCCCGGCATAGCGATAGCCATCGACGGCGATCAGCAGGCGCGGCTCGATCTGCCGGAAACGGTCAGCGACACTGGTCACCCCCATATCGGGCGAACAACTCGACCAGATGGCGCCAAGCGATGCACAGGCCAGAAAGGCGATGACCGCCTGCGGCGCATTCGGCAGCACAGCCGCCACCCGGTCGCCCCGGCGAACGCCAAGCGCCCGAAAACCGGCAGCAACTGCAGCAACCTGGCGCTGCAATTCTGCCCATGTCATCGTTTGCGGCGATCCGCCTTCGGATTGGAAGATGATTGCGGGACGTTCCGCTTCGGCGTGGCGGAAAGCATGCGCTGCATAATTGAGGGTGGCGCCGGGAAACCAGACGGCGCCGGGCATTGTAGCGTCGGCGAGTGCAGCTTGAGGCGGCGTGGTCGCCTGAACGGCGAAGAAGTCCCAGATCGATTGCCAGAAAGCGGACAGATCGGTGACCGACCAGTGCCAGAGCGCATGGTAGTCAGCGAACGTCAGACCGCGCGCATGCGCCAGCCAATCGAGATACTGGTGCATACGGCTGGCGCGCATCATTTCCGGAGTCGGCGACCAGAGCAGGTCGCCTTCGCGGACAGCATGCTCAGTCATAGGCGATTCCGTCTTTCATCCATTCATCCGCGCCAGGCGCTGGCGCAGCAGGTGATCGGCGAGCACCAGCGCTAGCATCGCTTCAGCAATTGGAACCAACCGCGGGAGTACCGTCGGGTCGTGGCGTCCGTGAATTTCGATCTCTGCCGGATTCCCCTCGCGATCAACGGTGCGTTGCGCACGAGCGATCGAGGCAGGCGGCTTGGCGGCAATACGCAGCACGATCTCTTCGCCGGTACTGATCCCGCCAAGAATGCCGCCGTGGTGATTGGACTCGGTTCCAATCGTGCCATCGGCGCGACGAATAAAGGGATCATTGTGGTCAGCGCCGGTCATATGCGCTACGCCAAACCCTTCGCCGAACTCAACACCCTTGATCGCTGGGATGCTGAACATAGCTTTGCCGATATCCGCCTGGAGTTTGTCGAAGACCGGCTCGCCGAGTCCGGGAGGAACGCCGCGCGCGCGCACTTCGACGACGCCGCCGAGCGAATCAAGGCTGCGTCGCGCCTGTTCAACGCGCTCAACCATCAGCGCCGCAACGCGTGCATCCGGGCAGCGCATGATATTGCGCTCGATTTCGCTCTCGTCGATCACCTCGGCTTTCAGATCGCCGAGCTGCGCCGTCCAGGCAATGATTGAAACACCGTGCTGAGCCAGGAGGAGTTTGGCAACTGCACCGCCGGCGACACGCCCAATCGTTTCGCGCGCGCTGCTGCGCCCGCCGCCGCGCCAGTCGCGAAAGCCATATTTGGCGTCCCAGGTGTAATCGGCGTGTCCGGGACGGTAGAGATGTTTGATATTCTCGTAGTGCCCCGGCTTTGCATCGGTGTTGAAGACCAGCATACTGATGGGCGCGCCGGTCGAGCGCCCCTCGAACACACCCGATAGAATCTGCACCCGGTCGAGTTCCTGACGTGCTGAGGTCACCCGGCTCTGCCCGACCCGCCGACGATCCAGTTCACGCTGAATGTCGGCTTCGGAGATCTCGACGCCCGCCGGGCATCCATCAACCACGCACCCGACTGCCGGTCCATGGGATTCCCCCCAGGTGGTCAGTCGAAAAACCTGCCCAAACGTGTTTCCAGGCATGAGTGCTGCTTCTCCGTTTAATACGACAATGAGACATCGCTTGATGATCGCACCACAAAGGCACGAAGTCCACAAAGACCACGCTTATAGATCTCTCTTTCTCGAGCTCGTTGTACCTGTGCAGGCGCCTGTTCACGATCAGAGGTTCGGGGGAAGCCCCCGTGATCAAGCATCGGCGGCGAGAAGACGTTCGCATGCACCACGAGACACCACCCCGCCGACGCAAAAACACCCTGGTGACGATACGTCTGAACTGTCACCTTATGTAGGACATGAGAAATCTCGTTGTAGTGTTAACGTTCTTTCTGCGCTGCCAGACGTTCGACCAGCGCGCGATCTTCAGCTAGATCGGGTTGATTGGGCGCTGCCTGTATTGCCCGGTCGAGCATCGCGCGCGCCTTATCGAACTGCTTCAGCCGCGCATATGCCAGCCCCAGCGCCCGCAAACAGGTGACATCGTAGGGCGCCTTTTTGACCGCCCATTCCCATTCGAGCGATGCAGCATACCACATCCCGCGGTTCTTCAGCGCAACACCATTATTGTAGTGGGTCACGTGGTCGGCGGGCTTCAAGATATGACGAAATCGCTCCAGTTTACCGGCGATAGCAGTGTAACCGACGGCGGTAAGCGCAATCGCGGCAATGTGCGCCACGATTGCACCAATCGCAACAATGCTGACACCGGATAGCAGCAGCGCCAGCCAGTCGGGTGGGATGGTCCTCGCGCCGAGCAGCTGGTCGAGGATGGCAATCAGCGCGTCAGGGCGAGCAACCAGCGCAAGAGCACCGATCAACCCTGCCACCGTCAAACCGACTGACAGATACAGTGCCCAAACGGAGCGTTGCGCCAGGCGCCGGGCAACCGAAAAACCGATCACCCCAACCAGCACAAGGATGACAGCCGGGATCAGGATGCCGATGGGAAAACCGCTTGCCGGGTTCTCCTGATAGAGGAATGTGCCGAGTGCAGGGAAGATCAGCGCCACCAGCATGGTCGCAATTGCGCCACCGTTCCAGAGCCAGACCAGCGCTGACACAATCAACGACTGTTCATCCGAAAGGGCAACCCGCACGAGCAGGTTTCCGCCACACTGCGTGCAGCGGCGCTGCGCTTCGACCGTTGGCGCACCGCAGTAGGGGCACGGAATCGTTGCGTCGTCCGTTTCGATCGATGCCAGTCGCGCAGCGGATGTCGCCGGAACACGATTGACGGCAGAAGCGCCGTTCTGGACGGCGGCGCGGCCCGATACCGGCGGTGGCGATGTCTGAACGCTTCGGCGGACAGGCGACGTGGAGGAACGGGACGCCGTCTCTGGCGCCGGAGCAGCCGCGACATCCGCCAGCGTCGCCTGATACGCGCGCAGACGGGTCAGTGAGAAGGCGCTGGTATCGATCTCGCGTTCGGTACTGCCACCTGATCGTTCTGGTGGTGGAGATGACGGCAGTGGAAGCCCGACGCGCGCATGCAGCCATTCCAGACCCTGGCGAGCGCGCGCATTGGACGGGTTCAGCGCCAGGACATTTTCCAGACAGATTTTCACATCGCCGGGATCATCGACGACCCCCGACAGCCAGAGCCAGGCGCGCTCATTGCGCGGCTCTGCTTCCAGCGTGCGCATCAACAGCGCACGCGCATCGTCACGGCGACCATCACGCGCTGCTGCAATTGCCAGATGCAATGGATCGGCATTCATAGACGTATCCTTCGACGATGCCATAACAGGCGTTACCGTTCCCACACGACGTTGCCTTCGAGGAAGGTCATCTCGGCGTGAATTGTATGGAGCGCCGACGGGTCAATTTTGAAAGGATCAGCAGAGAGAACCGCAAGATCGGCGAGCATGCCGGGCGCAATCAGTCCCTGCTCACCGGCAGCGCCTGCAGCTACAGCACATCCGTGACAGAAGCCGCGCAGCGCCTCGTCGACTGTCAGGCATTGTTCGGCATACCACCCACCATCTGGCGTACTGTCTGATCGCTGGCGGGTCACCGCAGCGTGCACGCCGAGCCAGGGATTGAGCGATTCGACCGGCGCATCGGAGCCAAAGGCAAGCGTGACACCAGCATCGAGAAACGAGCGCCAGGCGTATGCATAAGCACAGCGCTTTCCCCACAGCACATCCGCCATCTCCATATCGGCAGTGCAATGGATCGGTTGCATCGAAGCGATGACGCCAAGACGCGCAAAGCGGGGAAGATCGTCGGGATGCAGCACCTGACAGTGCTCGATACGATTGGGAATGAGCAGCGACGATGCTCCAGGCGACGCAGCCTCGATAGCGTCGAGCACCTTGCGGTTGGCGGCATCACCGATGGCGTGCACCATCACCGCCAGACCGCCATGGATTGAGCGGCGCACAGCGTTGCGCAACTCATCGAATGGCAGCACTGCAATCCCACGGTTGCTGCTCCCTTCGTATGGCGCGAGCATCTCTGCCGTTTGCGAACCGAGTGAACCATCGGCAAACATCTTGATACCGCCAATGCGGATCCAGCGATCGCCGAGCCCGCTGTGCAGCCCCAGTGACAGCGCCGCATCGAGACCGTCGAGACCGAGATAGACCAGGCAGCGCAGATGGAGATGTCCGCGCTCGCGCAGCGTTTGCAGGTCAGCGAGCGTCATCTGACCATCGCCGGGGGTCATGCTGGCGGGCAGGTGCATGCCGACCATGCCATACGAGTGCGCTTCGGCGATTGCCTCACGCACCGCCGCCAGACGTTCCTCCTGCCCTGGTTCAGGAATATGGTGTCGTATCAGGTCGATAGCTGTTTCCAGCAGAATGCCGGTTGGTTCGCCGCGCTCGCGCTGGATCGCCCCGCCAACAGGATCAGGCGTCTCGGCAGTGATGCCCGCCAGACGCAACGCCGCACTGCTGACCCAGGCAGAATGACCGTCCTTCCGTGAGAAATACGCCGGTCGATCACCAATGACGGCATCAAGGTCGGCGGCAGTGGGCCAGCGCCCCCACCGCGAATGGTCCCAGCCGCGTCCCTGCACCCAGGCGCCATCGGGGAGGCGCTCAGCCGCTGCGCCGATCCGCTGTAGCGCCTCATCGAGGGTTGCCACGTCGTCGAGCCGGACATTGCGCCGCGCCAGGGCGTGCGCAATCAGGTGAACGTGCGCATCGGTCAGCGCCGGTATGAGCGCGCGACCATTGAGGTTGACCCCCTCGGCGCGACCGGTAACAGCGGCGCGCACTTTCCCTTCGCTGCCGACGGCAATGATGCGCCCATCGCGTATAGCGACCGCCTGCGCGCGCGGGTGAGCAGGATCGAGGGTGTAAACGGGACCGTTGTAGAAAATGACGGGATCGCTCATAATTGTGTACCAGCAAGCGCCGGAGCATCTACGGACAAAGATCGATGTGCTGCAATACGTATTCGCATGGTACGGATGGAGGGTGTACTTGTCAATGATCAGACGGATGACGGGGGCAGGCATGAATTGACAGAAAGTTGAGCGCTCTGCTGCGCGCCAGTGTGAACCTTGCCACAGGTTTTGAGCGAATGGTTGAGAAGTTGCGACAGGCGCTGTGCGGTCGTGCATTGGTTACCCCTATCTGGTACAATTAAAAAAACGTCATCTGATCAGGTGACATCAAAACTTCAAACCTCAGATCCACAACCCTGTTATGAACGAAGCCGATGCCCTTCAGGCAGAGAATGACGCTCTGAAAGCGCGCATTCGCGAACTAGAACAACGCCTGATAGAAGCGCGTGCCACGCACTCCTCCCTTGCAATCGCCTCAGACGATGACGCCAGCGCCACGGCATTTCACCAGACGACGCTGGCAATCATGAACCGGCTCGACCTCAATGATGTGCTGGAGGCAATCGTTGAACACGCTGCACGTCTGGCAGGTACAACGCACGGGTTCCTGCACCTGCGCAGGTTCGATGCCGAAGTCATGGAAATGACAGTGACTGTGGGTCGATTTCTGCCGAATCGAGGTTGCACCATTACGCCTGGCGAAGGCGTTGCTGGTCGCGTCTGGCAGACCGGAGAGCCGATGATGGTGGAGGATTACCGATCCTGGGAGGGGCGCATCGAGCGGCTGGAGGAGACCGATTTCGGCGCGATCATTGCCGTACCGCTCAAACTGAAAGGAACCATCATTGGCGTCCTGGGGATTGCGTATGACGCGGCGGAACATAATGACGTTCAGTCCACATTCGTCTTGCTTGCTCGATTTGCCGATCTGGCGGCGATTGCCATCGACAATGCACAACTCTACACATCTGCACAGGAAGAACTGTCTGAGCGACGCCGCATCGAGACTGAGTTACGGATCAGTACGCAGCATCTGCGCGATATGTACATAGTCGCACAGCGACAGTCGCAGGAGTTGCATCTGTTAGGAGAAGTGCGCGCGGCGCTGGCGCGTGAGATCGATCTTCCGGCCATCTTTCGCACGGTGGTCGAGTCGATTGCCAGCACATTTGGGTATACCCGGGTGTGTCTCTATCTCCGTGTAAACAATGAGTTGATCCTTCAGCATCAGGTTGGATATCCCTTTATCTGGGAACGCATCCCGGTTGGCAAGGGTATCATCAGCCGTACAATTTTGAGCGAACGTCCGACGCTGGTTGCCGATGTGACGACCGACAGCGATTTTCTCGGCGTTATCGATGGTGTTGTGTCAGAGGTATGCGTGCCGCTGCGCGATCAAGGAACGGTTATCGGCGCCCTCAACATCGAAAGCCAAAACGGTGTTGTCCTTACGGATGACGATCTGCGTCTAATGACCGAGCTAGCTGAGCACATCAATGTTGCCATCGAACGCGCCCGACTCTACGAACGGTTGTGGCGGCACGCACAGCAACTCGACGCGCTGTACAGCATCACAGGAGACATTACCAGCAACCTGCACCTCGACGATGTGCTGAGAACGATCGTCGAGCGCATGATTGTTCTGATCCGCGCAGAGCATAGCGCTCTGGCGTTGTACGATGCACAGCACAATGATCTGCTCGTACACCTGAGCGTCAATATGGACAATGACTACGCCGGTGTGCGTCTGGCACTGGGAGAGGGTGCAATGGGCAAAGCCGCGCTCAACCGCCAGCCGGTCGTTGTGTACGACTATCGATCATGGAATGATCGCTCTCTTCACTGCGAAGATGAAACCACCGCGAATGTGCTGGCAGTTCCGCTGCTGGCGGGCGATGAACTGATCGGCGCGATGAGCGTAGGTGTTAGCGATCTGACGCGCATCTTCACCAACGACGATGTTCGTCTGCTCAACATGTTCGCCCAGCAGGCGACGATTGCGATCAAGAATGCGCGGTTGTTCGCCGAGGTGCAACACATGGCGATCACTGACCCGTTGATGGGCATCTACAATCGGCGTTACTTCTATGTCGCAGGGCGGCGCGAGTTTGAGCGCGCTCAGCGACACCGTCGCCCGCTGGCGGTGGTTATCGTCGACCTCGATGATTTCAAACGGATCAACGATGTCTATGGTCATCCGATCGGCGACCGTGTGTTGCAAACGGTCAGTCATACGTTCCGACGAGTCTTACGTTCGGAAGATCTGCTGGCGCGCTATGGCGGTGAGGAAATGATCATCTTGTTGCCGGACACCGATCACAAAGGAGCAGTACGGGTCGTCGAGCGTTTGCGCCTCATGCTGGAGCAAACCTCTGTGGCCACGAACCAGGGACCGGTGCGTGTAACCGCCAGTGCAGGCATTGCCGTCTTGACCGATCCGTATGATATATCAGATGTCGAGACGTTGATCGAACAGGCGGATCAGGCGCTACTCCGGGCGAAACAGGCAGGCAAAAATCGCGTCGAAATCTGGCGCGAAGGAGGCTGCATCACCCACGACTCATCTCCTTAGCACAACAACGAGACATCGCTGGATGATCGCACCACAGCGGCACAAAGTCCACAAAAGTCATGCTTATCGCACTTTTTCGGGCCCGTTGCACCTTCGCAGGTAACGGTTCACAATCAGGGGTTTGAGGGAAGCTCCCCACGATCAAGCATCGGCGACGTGATAGCTTTCGCAAGCGCCACAAGACACCGCCCCGCTGACGCAAAAACGCCATGGGGACGATACGACTGAACACATACCTTTGTAGGACGCGAGAAATCACGTTGTAGTGTCAGAGTCTCTCCCCATCACGCGATGGAACACGCTCTCTTGTTTCGTCCGTTCCCGCCGGTTCGAGCCGTAGCAGCACCCGTTGTTCAATCAGGATACCCTCACCGGTCGTCACTCGCAGACGCAACGTGTATTCCCCTGGTGTGTCCTCACCTGTCTGCCAGATGCCCAGAATGCCATCACGGATCGCTTCACCCCGCGCAATCGTGCGCCAGCCGGTATCAGCAGCTCGTCCGGGAGCGATATCGAGCGCATAGATGCCAAGTGCGACGCCACGTACATACACCAGCGGACCGCGTACAATCGTGTTGGTCATGGGTTGGGTAATCTGCGCAATGGCGCCGCCTTCCCGACCTGCGCTAGCTTCTGGCGGCGGGCAGTACCGCTCCGGCGGCTGCGGGATGCCATGCGCCTCAGCCCACGCACGAAACGCTGACGGGTATACAACGAAGGTTACCTGACGAATGCGCTCCGGCGGCGTGTATGACGCCGCCAGACATGTTCCATCGTCGGATACGCCGATCGTCAGAAGGGTCACATCGCTGGTGCGCGGCGCGGTTCCTGCCACGAATCGCTCATTGACCGGGCGGGGGCAATGAGCGCCGGCGAGCGCACCGGTATCAGCGCAGATCATTGCGTCCTGTATGCCGTCTGGCGGCTCGAATGCCAGGATGGGACGCCCTTCGTGGTACCGCTCCATGAGTGCGCGCCAGATGACGCCAGCGCC
>JBEPYG010000119.1:0-11352 GCA_041641515.1 Roseiflexus sp. | reverse complement strand
TTGCGTTGAGCGCGATGCCATTCGTCAGGTCTTCTTTATCGACCAGCTCACGCACAAACGCCAGACGCGCCGGGGCATCGAATGCATTGGCGACCCCCAATAGGAACGATAGCACGACAATATGCCACGGGCGCACGACGCCGATAAACACAAGCACTGCCAGCACGAACGCTAGCGCCATTTGCGCCGTTTGCGTCACCAGCAGCAAGGTGCGGCGTGGCACACGATCGGCGACAACGCCACCGTACAACGTCAATACCCATGCAGGGACACCAGCAGCAAAGCCGACATATCCCAGGTATGCGGGTGAACCGGTCAGTTGAAAGACCAGGAATCCCTGCGCCGTGGTTTGCATCCAGGAGCCGAAGAGCGACACCATCTGGCCAAAGAACCAGAGACGATAGTTGCGATACCGTAATGCCGCGAATGTCCTTGCAGCAAATGCGCTGCGCTGCGATGGTGTAATGGTCATTTATTGCGGAAAGACGCTCAGATCGTTCTTCAACACAAAGGCGTGCTGGTAGGGGGCGATCATCTCTGCGGTAATGCCGAGCTCTTCGACCAGCGCGCGGTAGCGCGGATGCGCTTCGGGACGTTCGCCGGCGGAGAGGACGGCGTCGAGCAGGTTGAGCGCCAGGCAACGCAGTTGTTGATGGTTGAGCCGCTCACGCGCTTCACGGACGAAATCATCGAACGGTACGCGCACCAGGTACTGTTCGATCCGGTCGGTGAGATCGCGGTCCAGCGCCAGACCACGTCGCGCATCCGGCACAAAGCGCGCCAGTGCCCCGTCGCCATCATAGAGGCTCGTTGCGCCATACAGGTGCGCCAGCGCCACCACCAGCGCCGCGCCGGGAGTCAGTGCGCCAGGCGGGTACACTGCATCCAGTTCCGACCACCCTCCCATGCCAGCCTCCTTTTCTTTTCGCCAGATCACCCGATCAGGAAGTGCAATTATACCACTGCCGCTGCATGTAACGTTGCAACGGCGCTGCACATCGTAATTTCGACGGATCGATCTCGATGGAAAGGGGGCGAACCATGTCATACGATGTCATGGTCATTTCTGCGCATCCCGATGATGCCGAAGTGCAGATGGGCGGCACAATCGCGCTCCTGACAGCGCAGGGAAAGCGGGTGTTGCTGGTCGATCTGTGCGACGGCGAACCGAGCGATTTTGCGGCGCCGGGTGTGCGCGCCCAACAGGCGCAACGCGCCGCTGCGCATCTGGGCGCCGATCGTCTCTTTCTCGACGGGCAGGATCGCCTGATCACCGATACGATCGACCTGCGCCTCGAAGTCGCCCGCCTGATCCGCATCCATCGCCCTGCCATGGTCTTTGCCACCACCGACGCATGCGTTCACCCCGATCACGCAGCGGTCGGCAGTCTGGTGAGTGCAGCGGCGTTCTATGCGCGTCTCGATCACTGGAGTCGGGTGCCGGGCGGGGAAGCGCTCGGTGATACGTCGCCGTGGGCGATTGCGCGCCTCTTCTACCCGCATTGCAAGATGGAACCGCCATGGGGACGCGACTTTGCCTTTGCGGTGGATGTGAGCGCTACCTATGATCGGAAGCGCGCTGCGATTGCTGAATACAGTTCGATTTTCGAGGTGGAAGGGCCTGACCGGCTGTTGACGCTGTACGAAGCGGAGGATGCGTATATCGGGCGCCTTTTCGGTGTGGCGTATGCCGAGGCGTTCAAAAGCCAGAGCCCGCTGCTGGTGCCCAGCCCGACGGTCTTCCTGCCGGCGCTGCACGGCTAGTGTAACGTTTCATACAGCTTCTTCATCATATCCGCAGAATAACCGATGAACAAAGGAGGAAAGCCCGATGGCGCTCTTGAACGATAAGGATCGGAAGGTGGTACGCGAGCAACTCGATGAAGGATTGAAGCGACCGGTGACAATGGCATTTTTCAGCAGCAAGGAGAACTGTGAACTGTGTGATGTCACAGGCGAACTGGTCGAGGAGGTTGCTGGCATCCATCCATTGCTGCGTGTTGAAAAATATGACCTGGAGGCGGATGGTGCACGCGCCGCCGAACTCGGCGTCGATAAGGCGCCGGCTATCGTCATTCTTGGCGGCGAAGAGGCGCAGAACTACGGCGTGCGCTTCTACGGCATCCCAAGCGGCTATGAGTTTGTGACCCTGCTCGAAGCGTTGCGCATGGTCGGCAGCGATACCGCAGAGCTGCAACCGGCGACCCGCAGTTTTCTGAACGAACTGCAGCAACCGCTGCACCTGCAGGTCTTCGTGACGCCGGGATGCCCGTATTGCCCACGCGCCGGGGTGTTGGCGCATCGCCTGGCGTATGCCAGCCCGCTGATTACTGCTGATGTCGTCGAAGTCACCGAATTCCCCGAACTCGGTGAACGCTACGAGGTCATGGGAGTGCCGCGCACCGTCATCAGCGACGTGGTGCACATCGAAGGCGCCGCACCGGAGAGCATGGTCGTCGGCAAATTGCGCGAGGCGCTGGCAGCATAAACCGTGGAACGTGGGAATCTGGTGCACGACGGTCTCGTAATCTCATTATCTCGTAATCCGCACGCGGGAACGTGCGAACCTAATCGCACGACGGTCTCGTAATCCCACAATCACGTAATCCGCACGTGCAAACGTGGGATCAGGCGCACCGGAGTGCGGATATCGGTGCATGGAGCACGACCGCATTCGTTGCTCATTCGTTGACAGGGGCAACTGCGTGGCAACGTTGAACATTCAACGTTCCACGTCCTCCCCCCTCTCGCCTGTCTCAACCTGTGCTATACTATTCCCGCCAGATGCCGCAATCTTAGCGCTGCGCCAATCGCCGTGAGGCGACGCTGGCGGGATGCGTTTTCCAGATGCGCCCCAGGTCACCCTCGGACACAGAAAGGAGGAGTGTATGGCAACGATTGGTCGCGACACGACGATCAGCTGGCTCGGTCATGCAACGTTCCACATTCAGACTCCTGGCGGAAAAAAGGTTTTGATCGATGCATGGGTCGATGGCAATCCTTCGTGTCCCGACGAGTGGAAGCAACGGGTGCGCCGCGAGGGGATCGATGTTATTTTTCTGACCCACGGGCACTTTGATCACATCGGCGATATTATGGCGCTTGCCGGTGATACCAGCGCCACGATCGTCGGGCAATACGATGTCACTTCCTGGCTTGCATCGAAGGGGATCGCTCAGGATCGTCTGGTTGGATTCAACAAAGGCGGTACGGTGGAGGTGGCCGGTATTCGCGCTACAATGACCCATTCCACCCACAGCAGCACCTATACCGACAATGGCGTGGTGGTGCCGATGGGAACCGAGGCGGGGTATGTGCTGCGGATGGAAAATGGGTTTGTCATCTATCACACCGGTGACACTGCGGTCACGATGGATATGCAGATCATCGGCGACCTGTATCGTCCCGAACTGGTGATCCTGCCTATCGGCGACCATTTCACGATGGACCCAATGCAGGCGGCGTATGCGCTGAAGTTGATCCGACCGAAGTTCGCCATTCCAGAGCACTACGGCACATTCCCGATTCTGCACGGCACGCCCGACCAGTTGCGTGAGCAGTGCAGCGCTTTCGGCGTGGATGTGACTGTGATCGATCTGAAACCGGGCGAGTCGGTCAGTTGACAGGCAGCGGTCGTTTTTCTGTGAGGTGTGTATGAAATTGCTCATTCCGCAGGCGCTCGCGCCCTTGATCGAACCTCGCCTGTCGGAGATGGCGCCGGACCTGGAGGTAGTGCGCTTCGACAATACTGGAGAACCGGAAGGTGATGTGCACGATGTCACGATGCTGTTGCGCTGGTGGACGCCGGTAAGCGCACTGCGTCGCGTTCTGGCGGCTGCGCCCAATATCCGCTGGATTCACACGCCAAGCGCAGGCGTCGAACACCTCCTGATCCCCGAAATCCTTGAACGCGATATTGTGTTGACGAACTCGGCAGGGGCGCACGCCATCCCCATCGCCGAGTTCGTTCTGATGTACATCCTGAACCATGCCAAGCGCGCTTTCGACCTCAAGGCGCTGGCGCCCGAAGAGTGGGAGCGCAGCGAAGAGATGCCGATCGATGAATTGTTCGAGCGCACGATCCTGATCATCGGGTATGGCAACATTGGCTCCGAGGTGGCAAAGCGCGCGCGCGCCTTTGGGATGCGCGTGCTTGCGAGTCGCCGGCGTCCACAACCGGCTGCCGATGTCGATCTGATGGTCGGTGAGCATGGCTGGCGCGATGTCCTCCCGCAGGCTGATTATGTGGTCATTGCCACGCCGCTGACTGCCGCAACCCGTGGGATGTTCGATGCCGATGCGTTTCGCCGGATGAAGCCGACCGCCTATCTGATCAACATCGCACGCGGGCAGATTGTCGATACGGATGCGCTGCTCGAAGCGCTGCACAGTGGGCGTATCGCTGGCGCGGCGCTCGATGCGCTGCCGATCGAGCCGCTTCCCCCCGATCATCCGCTCTGGAAGGCGCCCAACGTCTGGATTACGCCACATATCTCCTATGCTTCGCCACGCACCCGCGAACGTATGATCGATCTGTTCTTCGAGAACCTGCGCCGCTATCTGAACGGCGAACCGCTGCTCAATGTGGTCGATAAAGAGGCAGGCTACTGATCTGGAACCGTTACCGCCCGACATGTGATAGTTCCAATAGGAGACGACGATGCTCACACCTGCACCGACGCGCGGCGATACCTCCTGGTTCGTCCACGACCGCTTCGGGATGTTCATCCACTGGGGGTTGTACGCCCTCCCCGCGCGCCATGAGTGGGTCAAGAGTCACGAGAAGATCGATGATGAAGCGTATCAGCGCTACTTCGACCATTTTGATCCCGATCTGTACAATCCACGGGCCTGGGCGCGCGCCGCAC
Source organism: Roseiflexus sp. (assembly GCA_041641515.1). Taxonomy (GTDB): domain Bacteria; phylum Chloroflexota; class Chloroflexia; order Chloroflexales; family Roseiflexaceae; genus Roseiflexus. Next base: position 6,484 of record JBEPYG010000119.1, on the reverse strand, counting down.
GTGATGCCGGGATGAAGTATGTGGTCATTACGACCAAACATCACGAGGGGTTCTGCCTGTGGGATACGCAGTACACTGAGTATAAGGCGCCGAATACGCCAGCACGGCGTGACCTGTTGAAACCATTCGTCGACGCATTCCGCGCCGAAGGGTTACGCATCGGCTTCTACTACTCGCTGATCGACTGGCATCATCCCGATTTTTTGATCGATATCTTCCATCCGCTGCGCGATCATCCGAATGTCGCTCAACTGAACGCTGGTCGTGATATGCGTCGTTATGCTGCTTATGTGCGCAATCAGGTGCGCGAATTGCTGACCGGTTATGGACCGGTAGACATCATCTGGTTCGATTTCTCCTACCCCAATCACGAATACAACGGGTTGCCCGGCAAGGGACGCGCCGACTGGGAAAGCGAGGCGCTGCTGCGCCTGGTGCGCGATCTGGCGCCCGATATCATTGTCAATAATCGTCTCGACCTGCCCACCGAATTCGCCGATGTGCATACCCCTGAGCAATTTCAACCGCGCGAGTGGGTCCACGTCGATGGCGAACCGGTCGTGTGGGAAACATGTCAGACCTTTAGCGGCTCGTGGGGCTACCATCGCGACGAAATGACCTGGAAGAGTCCCGAGCAACTCATCCAGATGCTGATCAATTCGGTGGCCTGCGGCGGCAACCTGTTGATGAATGTCGGTCCGACTGCGCGTGGAACGTTCGATGACCGAGCGCTTGCTGCGCTCGAGGTCTATGCTGACTGGATGCGCTTGCACAGCCGTTCGATCTACGGGTGCACCCAGAGCGAATTTACCGCACCATCCGATTGCCGCTTCACCCAGAACGGCAGACGCCTCTACCTGCATATCTTTTCCTGGCCCTTCCGCCATTTGCACCTCGATGGTCTGGCGGGGAAGGTTGCATATGCACAACTACTCCACGATGCCAGTGAGGTGCGCTTGCTCGAGCCGGGACGGCACAACGAATGGAGCATCGCTCAAACTGCCGCCGATACGCTGACCCTGGAACTGCCGGTTGTCAAACCCAGGGTCACCGTGCCGGTGGTGGAGTTGTTCTTGCATTGATTCTGGTGAAAAACGGGAATGTTTCTGGGCATCGATGCGGGGGGCTCGAAGACGCATGCGCTGATTGTGGATGCGGAAGGGAATGTCATTGGCGGCGGTGTAAGCGGACCGGGCAACTGGGAAGTGGTTGGGCTTGACGGCGCTTGTTATGCGTATGCGCAGGCGATCGATGCAGCGTTGCGAACTGCAGGAGTCGCACGTGATGACCTTCGGGCTGCCGGGTATGCGCTGGCAGGTCTCGATTGGGAAAGCGATGTGGCGCGGCTCGAGACGGTCATTGCCCGACTGGGTCTACCAGGACCTCACCTGCTCGTTAATGACGCTTTCGGCGCACTCCGCGCCGGCTCCAGCGACGGGTGCGGCGTGGTGGTCATTGCCGGAACCGGCTCGACCATTGCTGGACGCAACCGCCGCGGCGCAACCTTCCGCACCTTCGGTCTGGGAATGCAGTGGGGTGATTTTCACGGTGCAGCAGGACTGGTATGGGCGGCGACCCGCGCTATCGGGCATGCCTGGATCGGGCGCGGACCGGCGACGGCGCTGGCGGATGCGTTTGTGCAGGCATATGGGGCGGCAGATATCCCCGACCTGATCGAACGTGTGTCACGCGGCGCTGCTCCGCCACCTAATGGACGCTTGGCGCCGCTGGTTGTGGCAACGGCTGAGGCAGGCGATGATGTGGCCCGCTGTATCATTCAACAGGCAGGCGAAGACATGGGATTAACCGCCGCAGCGGTTGTGCGAAAACTTGCTCTCGAGCACGAGGAGTTCGATCTGGTGCTGGCAGGTGGTGTGTTTCGATCGCGAAGCGTGTTGCTGATTGATGCACTTGCCGCTCAGGTGCATGTGTGTGCGCCAGGTGCGCGCATTGCGCTCTTGGACGCGCCCCCGGTCGCCGGTAGTGCGCTGCTGGCGTTCGATGCCGCCGGTGTTCCAACACCGGCGGCGCTCCGTATGCGGGTACTGGACCATGCACGACACTGGTTTCAGACAACAGAGGAAATGACATGACTACCGTTGCACTGATTGGAACAGGGAGAATGGCGCGCGGTCTGGGAACCGGATGGGCGCGCGCCGGTCATCGCATTATTTTTGGATCGCGCGTTCCTGCTGAGAAGACCGATCTGATCGCCGGTCTCCCCGATGCGCAGGTAACGACGTATGCCGACGCGCTGGACGCTGCGGGCATTGTGGTCATCACGTTGCCGTATGTCGAAGTAGCGCCCTTCTGCCGCACTTACGCCACAGTGCTGCGCGAGCGTCTGGTGATCGACATCTCGAACCCCTTCGATCACCTGCCGGATAATCGGGTTGCCGGTGCAGAGATCACGCGCGATGCCATCGGTCCAGGTGCACGGGTTGTTGCTGCATTCAAAACGAATTTCTGGACAACGATCCCAACACCTTTGAATGCCGACGGTCTCCAGCGCGATGTGTTGTTCGCCGGCGACAATGAGGACGACAAGCGCATCGTCGCCGAGCTGATCACCGATCTTGGCTTTCGACCGGTCGACTGCGGCGGGTTGCACAATGCGCGCATCCTCGATGGCATGGTTCCGTTGATTATCGAACTCGACCAGCGCTACGGCGGTGCGTGGCAGGTGTCGTGGAAATTGTTGCCCTGATGATGGCACGACCCGTGCATATTCTGCTGATCGTTCTGGCACTCCTGACCGCCTGTGGGCAACCCGAAGTCGTGGCGCCGTCTCCTTCGCCCGAAGATGCGATTGTACCGACCGCCACATCAACGCCGCTGCCTTCGCCAACTGCGCTGCCGACGGCAACGCCGTCGCCGGTTCCCACCCCTGCACCAGAACCGTTGACCGTCTGGGCAGCAGGCGATGACACACGCCGTGATGCCCTTACACTGCTGCTGGCTGATGCCGCTGCCGCGGCGGACGTGCCGGTGCGCATCGTGAGCGCATCTTCCGACGCTATGATCGCCCGTCTGCGTGTCGATCAGATCGATGGACGTCCACCACCAGATATAATCTGGGGCGATGGCAACGACCTGGCGATCCTGCGCACGATGGGGCTGATCCGTCCGGTTCGTCATCCGGTGTCTGCAGACGCAACCCTTCCAGCCGTTATCACCGGCGCCAGCGCCGATGACCAGCAGTGGGGCGAGCCGATCGGCGCACAGGGGTTCTTGCTGCTGTTCTACAACAAGAAACTTGTTGAGAACCCGCCGCGCACCATCGATGCACTGATCGCCACTGCGCGCGCCGGCACCGGCGGCGAACGGGTTGGGCTGGTTGCCGGATGGATCGAGGCGCGTTGGTTTTCGTTTTGGCTTGACATAAAAAATGGGGCGATGCTCGATGCCGACGGGATGCCAGCTCTCGACACGCCTGCAGTGGTTGCTGCGCTTGAACTACTGCGCACTGTGCGGCGATACGGACCAACGCCTCCCTCGACGTATGATGAAGGCGAGCGACTGTTCCGACGCGGCAGGGCAGCGCTGGCGATCGATGGCGATTGGGCGCTGGAACGGTATCGTGGGTTGACCGACACACTGGAACTGGGGATTGCTCCGTTGCCGCTGACTGATCGCGGAACACCTGCAGCAGCGCCGTTAACCGGCGTCTACCTGATGTATGGTGCAGCGCTCGGCGATCAACGTCTGGCACAGGCAGAGGCGCTGGCAGCTACGCTGCGCGAACCGGCGTGGCAGGCGCGCATTGCACGCGACCTGGGCATGCTGCCTGCATCGATTGCTGCATTGAGCGATCCGGCGGTCACCGACGACCCGGCGCTGGCAGCAGCAGCAACGTATGCCGGCGATGCGCCGGGTATTCCGCCGACCCGTCCCATTCGCTGCACCTGGGACGCAATCGAAGTCGAACTGCCATCCTTCCTGCTGAGCAGGCGTACCGCCGCCGAAACTGCCGCCGCCATGCAACGGCGAGCGCTGGCATGCACACAGTCGTAGACCGTTCAAGGCGAACAGATCAGGAGCGCTGTGACCGGTGTCTGGCGTGTGCGCCCTCACCCCCACCCGCTCCCACGCTGTGGAAGCGGGCGAGCGTTCACTGCGTCCGAATGGGGCAAACCCGCAGACGCTGGGGTGATCGGTCTGCTCCCACCCGACCCGTAGGGGCACGGCGCGCTGTACCCCCGGCGCCCCGCGCCCCCTGGCGAGTCGTGCCCCACCGCCCCTTGTGCGAACACGGCACTGCCGTGCCCCGGTGCGCCGTACCCTGGACGTGTCGTACCCTCCGGCGTACCACGCCCCTGGATCACGCCTGCGCTCCCAGAACAAGATCATCTAGCGACGCGCACCTCGACCCCGTCGTTGGAGACGATTTCAACCCCATCACGAGTCGCCCGGAAGTGAACCCGTCGCTCGCCAATGCGCAGATTCCGCACCTCGACCCACGACAACCATGGCAGAAGATGGGGCGCAAGATGGAGCGTACCGGTCAGGGCATCAACATCCAGACCAAGGATGCTTCGCAGGATCAACAATCCAGTGCCTGCAGCCCACGCCTGTGGACGGCAACTCACCGGATAGGGGATTGGACCTTCGAATGTGCCCGGCTCACGATCATACCCGCAGAGCAACTCGGGTAACCGGTGCAACGGAAAATGTGCCGCCGCTTCGATCAGGCGACTGGCGATCTCGTTAGCTTCGTCACGGAACCCGCTCCGCGCCAGTCCCCACACAATCAGCGAATTGTCGTGGGGCCAGACGCTGCCGTTGTGGTAACTCATCGGGTTGTAGTTCGGGTCAGCGGCGCTGCGGGTGCGCACCCCCCAGCTCGACAGCATGTCGGGAGCAGTCAGGCGCGCTGCGATCTGTGCCGCGCGTTCCGGCGGCAGAAGATCGCACAGAAGCGCATGCCCCGGGTTACTGGTGATCTCGTGGACAGGACCTTTGCCGATCTCAATCGCCTGCGCGTAGAATCCTTCTTCTGCGAGCCAGAAATCGGTATTGAAACGCTCTTTCAGCGCTGCCGCGCCAGCGCGCAACTCCGCAGCGCGACTGCTTTCCCCCATCTGTTCGAGCAGATCGGCCATCCAGGTTCTGGCGGCATACGCATATGCCTGCACTTCGACCAGTGCCAGCGGTGGTTCGGCAAGCGTTCCATCCGGGTGCAGCACCGAGTCACGCGAGTCCTTCCAACCCTGAATGCGTAGCCCTGCGGTAGAACGTGGCTCAAATGCAATATACCCGTCACCGTCGGCATCGGCGTAGAGGTCAAGCCAGTCAATCGCACGCAGCGCAGCCGGCAACAGTTCGTGGTACAGGTTCGTATCGCCGGTCCAGCGCACGGTTGTGGCGAACAGCATCAGAAACAGCAACGTAGCGTCAATACTGCCGTAGTAGGGATTGAACGGGACGCTATTGGTATTTGCAAGTTCGCCAGAGCGCATCTCGTGCAGAATCTTTCCCGGCTGCTCATCGCGCCATGGATTATCCTGCGTTCCTTGGTGCGCCGCCAGGTAGCGCAACGTGCCGCGCGCCAGATCGGGCTGGAACCAGAGCGCCTGAAAACTGGCGATCAACGAGTCGCGCCCGAAGGGTACGGCAAACCAGGGAATACCCGCCAGCGGCATGATCAGATCGCCGAACTGCGCCGTGAGCGCGCGGAGATCGCGGCTGCTCCGCTGCAGCAGCTGGTTGAACCCAGGGTGATCGGTAACGACCTGCGCTGCAGCTTCGTCCCATGCCTGATACGAAGCGCGCACCCGGCTCGATGCCTCCTCAAATGAAACGATAGTCTCGCCTGCCTGCTGTTCATTCGATGGTGTAATCGCCAGTTCGAGCGCCCACTCAGCATGCGGCGCCAGCGCAATCCGCCAGTGCATCTGCGCCCGTGCAGGCGCCGGTAGCTGTCGTAAACGGCGCGCGCCTTCTCCCTGGGGACCCGGCGATGGCCGCGGCATTTCCGCATCGAGAATATCAACGGTATCCGGAAGGATACTTGGGCAAATCTCGGTAGTGCGCGTGATCCCATCAGCGCCGCGGTAGACGAACTGCAGGCGATCACCCTGATACTCGACCGGTTCAATTGACCCACGTGGTCCGCTGGCAAACCCGCGCACAAGAAACATATCGGCAAAATCGGCAGCTAGTTCCACCGTCAGGTCGCATTCGACTGGCGCGCGGTTGTGATTGGTGATCACCAGGCGCTCAACGATCGCACCATAGACCACTCGCTCACGCCGGATCGCAATCGTCTGACGATCAAGCGCATGCTCCGCACTGCCAGACAGACCGTTTGTAAGCAAGAACACGGCGCGGTAGACATGCTCATCGTTCGAGGCGAGCAACTCGAGCGGCTGATTGTTCAGGCGCACCTGGAATCCGCTGAGATGGCGCGTATCGTAGAAATACAGACCGAGCGGCGTATCATCGACGGGAATGTCACCGTCGTGGGCGCTGATCATGAAGGTAT
>JBEPYG010000118.1:0-11378 GCA_041641515.1 Roseiflexus sp. | reverse complement strand
ACTGGTCAACATCATGATTGCTATCGGCATCGCATGGGTTCCGTACTATGCCCGAATGGTCCGTGGCATTGTGCTGTCGCTGCGGGAGCATAGTTTCGTCGAAGCGGCGCGTGTGCTCGGATTGAGTGACCTGCGCATCCTGGCGCGGCATATTCTGCCGAATACCATTGCACCGCTGATTGTGATGTCCTCAATGGGGATTGCTGGAGCGATACTCACCGGCGCCTCCTTGAGTTTCATCGGCATGGGACCGCAGGCGCCTACTCCGGAATGGGGCTTGATTCTCGCCGACGGTCGGCAATTCATTCGTCTTGCATGGTGGATCGGCTTCTTTCCCGGCATGGCAATCGCGCTCACTGTCCTGGGCGCAAATCTGCTCGGCGATGGATTGCGCGACTGGCTCGATCCCCGCATGAAGATCTGATCGCACTGTCGCATGCGACAGCACTGACAACGCTCGATGGAGTAACTTCATGAAAATCACCCACGTCTCGACACTCGTCGTGCATGCGCGGATGCGCAACTGGATCTTTGTAAAGGTCGAAACCGATCAAGATGGTCTCTATGGCTGGGGGGAAGCTACACTCGAATGGAAGACGAAAGGCGTCGTCGGCGCCGTCGAAGATGTCAGTCGTCTGATCATCGGCGAGGACCCACGACGCATCGAACACCTGTACCAAATTATGACCCGCCAGTATTTCTGGCGCGCGGGCATCGAGGGGATGACGGCTATCAGCGGCATCGAGCAGGCGCTTTGGGACATCAAAGGCAAATGGTTGAACGTTCCGGTCTATGAATTGCTTGGCGGCCGGGTGCGCAATCAAATCCGGGTGTACAACCATCTTGGCGGAGGCAAGATGGAACAGATGTATGAGACGACCGATCCCCAATTGTTTGCCGAACGCGCGCTGGCAGTCAAAGAGCAGGGATATACGGCGCTCAAATTCATGGCCGTGCCGCGAACCGAACCGATCGAGGGCATGCGCCCAGTGCGATACGCCGAAAGTCTGGTTCGCGCCGTGCGCGATGCGGTCGGCGAGAGCGTCGATCTGATGGTTGATCTCCACGCACGGTGCGCTTCTCCGGCGATGGCGTTGCGCTACTGCCGCGCATTCGAGCCATATGGTCTGTTTTTTTTCGAGGAACCATGCCCTGCCGAGGATATCGAAGCCACAGCTCAGGTTACCCGCGCATCGAACATTCCTATCGCCACCGGCGAGCGCCTAGTAGGGCGACATCAGTTCCGCGAGGTGTTCGAACGTCGCGCGTGTCATATTATTCAGCCTGATCTTTCGCATTGCGGCGGTTTGTGGGAAGCGCACAAGATTGCCGCTATCGCTGAAGCGCACTCGATAGCTGTGGCGCCGCACAACCCGAATGGACCAATTGCAACGGCGGCAGCTGTTCATTTTGCCGCCGCCACACCAAATTGGGTGATTCAAGAGGCGATCAGTAACGATGTGCCCTGGCGGTACGATGTGGTCAACTCGGAGCATCAGGTCAGGGATGGATACATCGCTATACCTTCACGCCCCGGACTGGGCATCGATGTGAATGAGCGCGAGGCGGCACGTCACCCGTGGCAACCGGAACTGGTGCAACGTTATTTCCATCCCGATGGTTCTGTGGCTGACTGGTAGGTGCAACACGCGCTGTTAGTGAGGATGATGCCATGTACGATATCTACGTCCACCACCGGCTCGACGGCGGGTTCGATGTAGCTCAGACAGCTCGTCTGGTGGCGCGTTATCACTACATCGAGGCGCAGTTGATGCGCATTGCAGCCGGGAAAATGGCCGAACTACCGGAGTGGGAATTGAAATGCCTGCTGGGTCGGCATCTCTGGCAGGATTCGCTGCACGCCGATGCATGGCTGTCGCGCCTGATCGATCTGCGCTGGCCGCGTCGCGCGCCGCTCAACCCCGGCGAGGCGACCTGCCAGTTGCTGCGGTTGCTCGATGATGCGCCCGGCAGCACCGCATTCGTTGCCGCGGTCTATCGTCAGGTGAAGCCGCGTCTCGCGGCAGCATACGCTGCGCATCGCGCGGCATGCGCCTCTCTGGCTGATGAACCGACCTGGGATCTCCTCGGACGGATCTACGCCGACGAGCAGGAACAGATTCGCCAGGGGATGGCGCTGCTTGAATCGTTTGCGTCTGAGATGCCCGTCGCTGCGAAGAACTACGAAACCGCCATTGCTGCGGCATGCGATGCGGTCGGCAGTTTTGCGGCGCCGGACACGGCGGCTGAGCGTGAAGCCGGCGGTTCCTTCGAGGGGCAGTCGATACGACCGGCGCCGCCGATCGCTGCCCGCGACGAGCGATTCCGTTTCGGTGAGCGGGCCGCCGATCAACCGCCCGCAAATGACCACGAAATGGCGCTCATGATGGCTCATCGCGACGCCGACAATGAGATGCATGCCGCCGAACTGCTTGGACGCAACCTCTATGAGCATCCAGAGATGCCTTGGGAATACCACGTCGATACAGCACGCCAGCTGTGGGATGAGGTACGCCACGCGGTGCTCTACCAGCGCTACCTGGAGCATCTGGGCGGCAAACTGGGCGACTTTCCAGTTATCGCCGGCAACTATGCCTACCGGATTGGTCTCGATTTTCCGCATCGGCTCTATGATCTGCATCTGCGCGGTGAAAAACTGGGCATGCCCGATCTGATCCGCTATCGTGAAACCGCCCGTGCGCGTGGCGATACCCCATATGCCATACTCAACGATTTCGTCCATGCCGATGAAGTGCCGCACGTGAAGAATGGGCGCTGGTTGCACTGGCTGCTCAACAACGATGAAGCGGCATTCCGCACGATCGAGCGCGAGACGATGCGGCTGCGCGCCGCCTATGAACATGCGCACGCCGATGACCCGATCGTCATGGCATATACCGGGCTTGTACCGGCGCTCTTGCAGCACGAGGAATAACCATGGCGCGACAACTGTACGCCGGAGTCGCTCGCACTGACATCACACCGCCACCCGGGATCGCCCATGCCGGATGGGGCGCACAAACCCATCAGCGCGCCGCTGGCGTTGATCTGCCGCTCTGGGCAACGGCGCTGGCGCTCTCCGATGGGGTCGAGACGGTTGTGATCATCGATATCGATCTCATTTACATCTGGGATGCAGAAGCGCCGGGCGTGATGCGGTCTGTGGAGCAGGCTACCGGTCTGCCCGCCTCACATATCCGCCTCGCCTACACCCATACCCACTCCGGGCCGATTAACGGCGCCACCTGGAGTTCGTGGGTCAAGGAGGGCGCCGAGATGACGCCCGTGTATGATGCGATTCTGGAACATCATATTGCTGGCGTCGCCCGCCAGGCACTGCAGCGCATGCGCCCGGTGCGCGTCGCCGCCGGTTCGGGCGAAGCCCGGATTAATGTCAACCGGCGCTTTCAACGTCCTGAAGATGGTGCGGTGATCTGTGGGCGCAATTGGTCTGGACCCGTCGATCATCAGGTTCAGGTGGTGCGGCTCGACGATCTAGAGGGTGCGCCACTGGCAGTGATCGTGAACTATGCCTGTCATCCGATCACGGTCGGTCCCGATTGTGATCTGGTTACGCCCGACTATCCAGGGGTGATGAAGCGTGTGGTTGAGCAGTCCACCGGCGCCGTCTGCCTGTTCCTCCAGGGTGCGGCCGGCGATATCGGACCGATCCAGGGCGTTGCCCGCGGCGGCTTGGCTGAGTACCGACGCCTGGGCAGCATCCTTGGTCACGAAGTGAGCCGGATTTGGTGGGAGATCGAACCGCGACGGCGACGTGATCGCTATGCCGGCACGCTAGAGTCTGGCTCGCCACTGGCGATCTACGAAGATGAGATCCTTCCCGACCTGGATGCGACGCTGCGGGTGGGCGTGCGCGAGGTGCAATTGCCGTTGAAACAGTTTGCCCCGGCTGCTGAGCTGGACGCGGCGGCCGCACGCCATGTCGAGCGGCTCAACCGTCTGCGCGCCGAAGGCGGCGATCTCGAGGCGATCCGCACCGCGACCATGCTGGCCAAACGCGCCGGAATGCGCGCCGAGCTCGCCCGCCGTAACGAGGGTCGCACCCACCGTAGCGTGATACTGCAAACCTTCACCATCGGCGACCAGATCGCCTTGCCCGCTGTACCAGGCGAGCCGTTCTGCGAGATTGGCAGACGCGTAAAGGCTGGCTCACCCTTTCCGTATACGCTCTTCGCCGGTTATGCGAATATTGGTTGGGCGTACATTCCAACCGCTGACGCTTATCCATCAGGCGGCTACGAAATCGAGATCACACCATTCGCACCTGAAGCCGCCGATAGACTGGTTGATGCAGTCCTGGCGCTGTTGCACGAGCAAGCATCGGAGCTGCACCGATGAGCATGCACGCAATCATGCCCGGCATCACTGCAATAGAGACGACCATTTATGAGCGATACGAAAGCTGCACGCGCAATTTGTAGCCGATCTCGGATTGTGTTGGAAGTGATGCGATCGGCTAGCACGCCGCAAACGCCGGGCACGGTGCGTGCAACCGTCGATGAGCGCCTGGGACCAGGCAGCACGACGATCCAGCGGATTCCGCTGGTATGGGCGCATCTCGAACGGTACGCAGTCGCCGGGTGGTTATATGAAGACCGTTCTGTGGTCACATGCACCTGGTCGGCATAGTAGAACCCGCCTACACAACGGTCAATGACAAACCAGTCGCTTCGAGGTTGCCGAAAGGCGCTTTCAGCAGGCGCCAGAACAGCCACACGACGAGGAAACATATGCGACTACGCGACAAAGTAGCGCTCATTACCGGCGGCGCAACCGGAATCGGGGCAGCCTGCGCGCAGCGCTTCGCCGATGAAGGCGCTCATGTGGTGATAGCCGACATTAATGAACAGGCGGGGCGCCACACGGCAGAGGTCTGTCGCGGACGCTTCATCACCACCGATGTCGGGCATGCCGAACAATGTCGCCGGGCGGTCGCGGAAACCGTTGCCTGCTATGGACGCCTCGACATTTTGATCAATGCCGCCGCACACCTGGGCGGCTACCACGATGTGGCGGCCATGACGCCCGAAGAGTGGCGCACCGTACTTTCTGTGACACTCGACGGCGTCTTTTACTGCTCGAAGTATGCAGTTCAGGAGATGCTCAAAACCGGCGGCGGCACAATTGTCAATATCGCATCAGTCGAAGGCATGCTCGGCGCTGCCGGTCACGCTGCCTACGTCGCCGGCAAAAGCGCATTATTCGGCCTGACGCGCTCGATGGCGATCGACTTCGGCAAAAACGGCATTCGTGTCAATGCAATCAGCCCTGGCATTATCGACTCTGGACGTCCCGACATCGAGGGACTGAAACAGGATCCGGACATGATGCGCTTTTGGCGCGATATGACGGTGCTTGATCGCCTGGGACGACCCGACGAAGTCGCAGCCGCAGCGCTTTTCCTGGCTTCTGATGAGGCATCATACATCACCGGACAGAACCTGGCAGTGGACGGCGGCTGGACGATTGGACACCCACCGTTGCCGCGCTCGCTCAGATAACCGGCGCATATCCGGCAAGAAATGGGGTCATGTTCCCAATGAATGAGCACCTTCCCTCAGCTCCGCTCTTCCACGAACTGACGCGTGATGATGTGCGCGTCGCCAGCGCAGATGCGCTGCTGCTCCTCCCTGTCGCTGCAGGAGAGCAGCACGGTCCTCATCTGCCTGCCAGCACGGACCGGATCATCGTTGAATACGTGGCACACGCTGCCGCCGCCGCAGCTGCACAGCACGCACCCATCGTCGTTGCACCGACCTTGCCGTTGGGACAACATGACTATGCGCTGCAAGACTCAGCTGCTCAGTAGTGACGGCAGCCTGGGCATGCGCGACCCGCAGAATCCGGACGCCTGGTTTCAATAGCCGATAGTTCCCTCACATTCCGCGGTGGCGGAATCTTCCCCCGAACTCCCAATCGTGAACGGTTAACTGTCTGAACATGCTTGACTTTTTGCCGCGATTCTGCTATGTTCTTAGGGGTACGTCGCCATTTCTGTATGCAATGTGTCCTCTAATGTCTTAATCTTGTCTGAAAAACTCTCGTCGAGCGCTCGTAAATGCACGTATGGAAGACGCAATGACCACGATCAACCCTGATACGCACAACCAAACCACGCAACGCTCGTTGCGCGCGAGTGATATTGTGCATCTTCTGGAGCAACAGATCCGATCCGGCGAGTATCGTTTCGGCATGCGCCTGCCAACCGTGCGTGAACTTGCCGACCGGTACCGCGTGAATAAGAATACAGCTGCACGCGCCTACCAGACACTGGAGCAACGAGGTCTGATCGAGGTGTCGCGCGGTCGTGGCGCATTTGTATGCGCCGAATTGGCGTATGAGCAACCGACGGCGCAGCCTGAGCAACCGACAGTGCTGCAACAGATCGAACGCCTGGTGCAGACAGCGCGACAGACCGGGTTGAGTCGCAGCCAGCTGCTCGACCTGATCAACAGCGCTGTGCATCAATCATATGGCTCTGAAGTGCCACGGGTATTGTTTGTCGAATGCAACCGGCGCGATGTAGAAACGCTTGGGGACGAACTCGAACTGATTGCTGATGTGCCAATGGATCGGGCGCTGCTCGATGATGTCTTGCGCGATCCGGTCACATTCGCTCAGCGCTACGATCTGATCGTCACCACGTTTCAGCACCTGGGGCAGATCCGTCAGGCGACGCCGGCTCCGGCGCGTCAGCGCGTGATCGGCGTCCTGGCGACGCCATCGCACGAATCGTTGCTTGCGCTGGCACGTCTGCATGTGCCCACCTTCGGTCTCGTGTGCGACTCGCCGGGAACGATTGAGAGTCTGAGCCATATCATTCGCACCTATCACCCCGCCTCTGTCGTCGTCCCTGCGTTGATCGATGATCGAACCCGTCTCCACGAGATGATCGAGCAGGTGGACGCATTGGTGGTTACGCGCTCATGCCGTGAACGCCTGCTCACGTTGAACCCCGTACTGCCCATGATCACGGTGGTCTTTACCATCGATCAGCAATCGATCGATTTCTTGCGTCAGCGCCTCGAGGAGACAACGCGAATCAACGCTTTGCAGGCGCCGATGTAGAAATGCAGGAACCGACGTTCATCAGCAAAAGTGCGTGCTCACACCTGGAGAAAAGGGAGTCCTGGGGTGATGGCGTTGCGCCCTCGCGATGCATGCGCGGGAAAGAGGCCCTCCTTCCCAGGAGAAAGATGAACACGTACCAGAAGGAGACAACGAATGGACCTGACACGGACTCACGGTTTCACCCATTGCGCCGTCGGCGTCGCGCGCCGGGACGTGACGCCGCCAGATGGCATCTATGCGCGATCCTGGGCGGCGTCACGCCACGACATTGCAGCGGGGGTGCATCGACCACTGACAGCGACAGCGCTGGTGATACGCCATCGTTCTGCAGATGATCCGGTGCTGGCGCTTGTATCGCTCGATGTGGGCTGGTTCCCATACCTTCCTGATGAACGTCGCATCCGAAACGCCATCTTGCACGAAACCGAGCTGGACGAAGAAGCGTTGCTGATCAATTTCTCGCACACCCACGCCGGTCCGCACATCAACAGTCAGATCACCGATAAACCCGGCGCACATCTGATCGAACCGTACATCGACAATCTGACCGATGCGCTTGTAGCAGCAATTGTCGAAGCCAGAGGCGCCATGCGTCCGGCATGGATCACCTATGGGTACGGGCGTTGTGCAATGGCTGCAAATCGCGATTTCTGGGCGCCGGATATCGGGAGATACGCTTGCGGGTACAATCCTGCAGCGCCCGCCGATGACACGGTGCTGGTCGCGCGCGTGACCGGAGAGGAGGGCGCAATCATCGCCACACTGGTCAACTATGCCTGCCACCCAACGACCCTTGCCTGGCAGAACCGGTTGATCTCGCCGGACTATGTCGGCGCCATGCGCGAAACGCTCGAGTCAATCTATGGCGCACCCTGCCTGTTCCTCTATGGCGCTGCTGGCGATCTCGGTCCGCGTGAGGGTTTTGTTGGCGATCCGGCGATTGCCGATCGGAATGGACGGCAACTGGCGTATGCTGCAGCGGCGGCTCTCGAAGCGTTGCCGCCCCCTGCCTCGCATTTCGTCTATACCGGCGTTGTGGCGTCAGGCGCCAACCTGGCGACCTGGGAATACCGGCCGCTCGACGCCTCCGCACGGGCACGCTGTACGACACTGCGCTATCACAGCACGATCGTGCCATTGCAACGCAAGCCGATCCTTGAGCCAATCGATCCGCCGGGGACTGACCGCAGCGATGCGATCGCCGAAGCGGAAAAAGCGCTGCGGCGGCGCCTGCTCCAGGCATCCCTCGGCGATGAACCGGTCTATCCCATGCCGCTCTGGTTCTGGCGGCTGGGGGATGCGCTCCTCGTTGCCTGCCCGAACGAAGCCTACGCTCAGATGCAGGTTGAACTCCGCGCCCGCTTTCACCGCCAACCCGTGTTGACGCTTGGATGCACCAATGGTACGCTGGGGTATCTTCCGCCCCGCGATGCCTATGGCAGTGGTCTGTACCAGGAACAACAATCGCCTTTCCTTCCCGGTTGCCTGGAGCAAACAATTGCAGCTGCCATCAGCGGACTGGAGCATCTATGAGTGCCACACAGATCGTGACTTCGATTGATTTTGAGCAGCCTGGCAAACAGCTGGGACACCTGGCCATTCCACAATCGACCAATACATCGGGATGGGCGACCGAATATCTGCCGATTGCCGTGATCAACGGTGCGCCTGGACCGACAGCACTCATCATTGGCGGCAACCACGGCGATGAGTATGAGGGACCGGTGACTCTGCTGAATCTGGTGCGATCCCTCGAACCAGAGAGTATTCGTGGGCGTATCATCATGCTCCCGATGCTGAACCGCCCGGCCATTGCCGCAGGCGCCCGGTTGTCGCCGCTCGATGGCAAGAATATGAATCGGGTGTTCCCCGGGCGCGCCGACGGAACGATTACCGAGATGATTGCGCATTACGTAACGACAACACTCTTTCCGCTGGCCGATCTGGTGATCGATATCCACTCCGGAGGACGTTCGGCGCATTTTTTGCCGCTGGTCAGCATGCACCACATTCCCAACCACGAACAATTGCGCTCCATGATCGACCTGGCGCAGTCGTGGGGAGCGCCGTACATTCTGCTCTATCGTGATGTGGGCGGCACAGGGCTCCTGCCCGGCGAAGCCGAGCGCCTAGGAAAACTCACGCTTGGCACAGAAATGGGCAGCGCCGCGCAGTTTGGCGTCGAGATGCTCAACCTGACCGAACAGGGTGTGTGCAATACGCTTCGTTACGCAGGCATTCTGACCGATCGCGCGCCTGATTCAACGACGCCCGCACAGGTTATGGCAGCCGATCAGTACGACGATTACATCATGGCGCCGGTGAGCGGCATCTTTGAGCCATTCGTCGAGATGGGCGCATGGATGGTTGCGGGTCAGACGATCGGGCAGATCCATTCTATCGAGCGCCCCTTCGAGTCGCCCCTGCTGGTATCAGCCAAAACGAACGGCCTGCTGATCAGCCGGCGCGCATTTCCCCTCGTTCGGCAAGGCGACTGCCTCGCCACGCTGGCACGACCGTTTCGTCTGCCATAGTAGAAGGAGAAGTTTGTGAAAATCACCGATGTCGAAGCTATCTGGTTGCAACTCCCGGCTGTGGATGATCGCGCCGACGGCACCCAGGACACGCTGGTCGTCAAAGTCTACACCGACGAAGGGATCGTTGGCGTCGGCGAGGTTGATTCGTCGCCGATGGCGGCAAAGGCAATCATCGAGGCGCCGATGTCTCACAAGATTGCGCGCGGCCTACGCCTCTGCGTGCTCGGCGAGAATCCGCTCGATATTGCGCGCCTGTGGCATGCCATGTACGAGGGATCGATCTTCTTCGGGCGCGGCGGCGCAGTGCAGCAGGCGATCAGCGGCATCGACATCGCGCTGTGGGACATCGCCGGCAAGGTGATGGGGCAACCCGTCTACCGGCTGCTCGGCGGCGGCTTCCGCAACCACCTGCGCGCCTATGCATCGATCCTGTTCCAGGAGACGCCCGACGCGACCTATGACCTGGCCCGTCGTCTCGTCGATCAGGGGTTCACCGCCGTCAAGTTCGGCTGGGGACCGATCGGCAAGAGTGAGGCGACCGACCGTGCGCTGGTGCGGATGGCGCGGCGCGGGCTCGGTGATGACATCGACCTGATGATCGACGCCGGAATCTGCTACGATACAACGACCGCAATCCGGCGCGCGCATCAGTTCGCCGAATACAATCCTTACTGGCTCGAAGAGCCGTTGCACCCCGACAACCTCGAGGGATATGCGCGTCTGGCCGCAGCTTCACCCATTCGCATCGCCGCCGGGGAACAGGAAACCACGCTTGCCGGGTTTCAGGCGCTGCTGGATGCCGGTCTGTCCGTGGTGCAGCCAGACGTGGCGCGAGTCGGCGGGTTATCCCAGACGATCCAGATCGGGCGGATGGCGGCGCAGCGTCATCGTCTGTGCGTCAACCACTCGTACAAAACCGGCATCAGCATCGCGGCCTCGCTGCATTTCCTGGCAGCGCTCCCGAATGCCTCGCTGTTGGAATACTGCGTCGAGCAGAGTCCACTACGGCAAACGCTGACCCGTGAAACGTTTCCGGTGGTGGATGGGCTGGTGGCAGTGCCACAAGAGCCAGGGCTGGGCATCACACTCGATGAAGAGGTGATCGCCCGCTATCGCGTGGCGTGAAGATCGATAGGCGTGGCCTTTGTAGACTTCGTGTCTTTGTGCGGTCAGGAGACGTTTCTGGTCATCAGCGATTTTCGCGCCGCTGTCGCTGAGCGCGATCCGCGCAGCTATCTCTCGCTGCGCTGGCTCTACGAGCAGGTGTATGCCGCTCGCGAACCGCTCAACGCCTCGACTGCTGTTTCGTCGGCGACATTGCGACCGCGCGCGACGACCATCGCCATCTCGATCTGTTCGCGATGATTGAGCAGTACCGCCAGCAGGGGCGCAGCGCCCTGCCCGCCTCGCGCTACCGGGCCGCGCTGGCCGCGACCAGTCCGGGGCAGATCGCCGGCAAGAGCGACGCGAGCGGCCGGATGACCGGCATCGTCCTGCCCTGGCTGCGCGGCGAGCGGCTGATCGAGGATGGCGCGCTAACAGCGGAGAGGTGGATTGAAGCGATCAGGCAGGCCGGGCAGCAGGCAGCGCAGCAACCCTAGAGTGAGGGCAACGCAAGCTTGACCCTGGCCGATCATCGGACGCGGCTGGCAGAGCGGCGCTGCGCCGCACAACGCGAACAGGCCCAAGATCTGCTGAGGAGCTGGCAATCACCCGACACGGCCAGGCGAGTCGCGGAACTGAACAACG
>JBEPYG010000117.1:0-11431 GCA_041641515.1 Roseiflexus sp. | reverse complement strand
ACGACCGCCGATCTCGCTCATGGGCAACAGCACCGGCGCGATTCCGTCGTTGCGCCGGATTGCTTCGTAACTGAGCGTCGATGCGCCTGCCGCCGCCAGCGCATCGATGACACGACGCGGCGTGACCGAAAGGTGCAAAAAACCGGCCACGATCTGCCCGGGACGCACCATCGGCAACGCATTCTCCGGCACTCCATCGACGGTCAGCAACAGGTCGCCGCGCGCGTAGATCTCTTCGGGACCGTAGGCAATGCTGGCTCCGACCGCGCTATACGAAGCATCGGTAAATCCTGCGCCGGCGCCAGCGCCGCTCTCGACAAAGACTGTGTGCCCGGCAATGACCAGAGAATGCACTCCGGCCGGCGTGAGTGCGACCCGGTGCTCGTCGGGCGCGTGGGCTCGCGGAATAGCAATGTCCATATACGCTTTCCTCTGCAACCGTTCCTTCGCCCGGACTTCACCACCATGCGGTGAGCATACCATGTGGTAGTATACTATCGCAGGGAAAGGTGAGTTACAGAGAGTGACGATTTACCAACCGGAGAACGTTATGAGCACACCACGAATGGTCAAATGCGTCAAGCTTGGTCGTGAATTGCCTGGTTTGCCTCGTCCTCCCTACCCCGGTGAACTGGGGAAGCGCATTTATGAGAATGTATCGCAGCAGGCGTGGAATATGTGGATGGATCAGGCGTTGTTGATCATCAATCACTATGGGTTGAGCATGGTCGATCCCCGTGCCGCCGAGTTGATGATGCAGCAGGCGGAACTCTTCTTCTTCGGCGAGGGGGAGGCAAAGCCGGAAGGCTGGACTCCGGAAGGCGCCGCGGAGGGATAAGCGCGCGAGATGCGCCCGATCATCACGATCCTGGCGAGCGGAACGCTGGGGGATGTACGACCACTGGCGGCGCTTGGCAGAGGATTGCACGAAGCTGGCTACGCTGTTCGAGTTGCAACGCACGCCCGCTTTGCGTTTCTGGTCCGTTCACAAGGGTTGGCGTTTCACTGTATCGGAGGCAATCCCAGCGATCTGCTGCTTCACGATGACGCTGCACTGACACTGGATAGCGGAATGGTGCGCGGCGCTGTCGCCACTCTCCGCTACCTTCGCGCAGCTCGGGCGGTCTATGCCCACATGCTCGACACGGCGACCGCCGCGTGCTCCGGCAGCGCCGCGATTATTGTCTCGCTGGCAAGTTGCTGGGGGCAACTGATCGCCTGTGCGCTTGGTGTACCGTGCATCTGGGCGCCGTTGCAACCGATAACGCCAACGATCCGCTTTCCATCGCCGTTGCTGCCGGTGACGCCAGGTCTGGGCGCGCGCGCCCGCCGTCTGAGTTATATGGCGATTGAACTGGCGACGTGGCTACCATGGCGAACCGTATTGCGCCGCTGGCGGGCGCGCGCGCCCGGTTCGCGCCAGACGCCGCTCGATCCCTTCGCGCTGGCGCGCCAATCGCGTGCGCTCTTCGTCTATGGCTTCAGCTCGCACATCGTGCCCCCGCCCGACGACTGGCCACCGCATCATGTCGTGACCGGCTACTGGTTTCTCGATGATCCGGCTGAGCGCCTGGCGCCGGAAATTGAGCAGTTCCTGGCAGCCGGAGAACCGCCGGTTGCCATCGGTTTTGGCAGCATGGGCGGGCGCCGACCGCGTGAAGATACCCTTCTGGCGCTGGAAACACTTCGCCTGGCGCAGCGACGCGGCATTCTGCTCGGTTCAGCCGACGCTGCGCGTCTAGCAGCTGGACGCCGCGACGTTCTCGTTGTGCCCCATGCGCCTCATCGCCTGCTCTTCCCACGTGTCGCCGCCGCCATTCATCACGGCGGCGCAGGGACAACCGCTGCCAGCTTGCGCGCCGGTATTCCGACAATCACGGTTCCGGTTGGGATCGACCAACCCTTCTGGGGCATGCGCGTTGCTGCCACCGGCGCAGGACCGCCACCCCTGTTACGACGCGACGCAACGCCGGATCGTCTGGTCCGCGTCATTGCTGCAGCGACAGATGACCTCGTTAGAGTGCGTGCTGCTGCGATAGGACGGCTGATTGACCGTGAGGACGGCGTCGCGCACGCAACGGAGGTCATCACGCGCGCAATGTGATGCGCCTGGCGCCCCCGCACTACTGCACGCCGGGCATGATTCGCTCCAGGTAGGTGAGTGCTACTTCGGGGTCGGGTTTCACGGCGTAGAGGCGGCGGTAGCGTTCGTGGGCGAAGTTTTGGGTGAAGATGTACTCGAACTGGGTGAGAAGCGGGTCGAAATACCCGCCAATGTTGACGATCACGATCGGCTTGTTGTGATAGCCAAGCATGCGGAGCGTCATGATTTCCAGCAATTCTTCGAGTGTGCCGAAGCCGCCTGGCAGCGCGACAAACGCATCGGCGCGGTCGTCCATGATCTGTTTGCGCTCGCGCAGGGTTTTGGTGACAATCAGTTCGTCCGCTTCCTGATACCCGACTTCGCGTTCCAGCAGTGTCTGTGGAATAACGCCAATGACCCGGCCGCCAGCGCCATGCACCGATCGGGCGACCGCTCCCATCAACCCGATGCTGCCCCCGCCGTACACCAGCGTCCATCCGCGCCGTGCCATCCCTTCGCCAAAGGTGTGGGCCGCTTCCAGGTAGAGCGCCGGTACGTGATCACTCGAAGCGCAGTAGACGCATACGTGCATTGTCTTATCTCCTTCTGTGATGCAGCGCGAGCATGATACCACGGGAAGGTGCAGCACGCTTCAGTGGTTACAGTCCCAATAATTGCGCCAGTATCGGCGCCAGCAGCGCTGTCAGCGCACCGTTCAACCCCATCGCTAGCCCCGCAAAAGCGCCAGCCTCGGCGTTCATCTGCAAGGCGCGCGCTGTGCCAATCCCATGAGACGCCACTCCGATGGCCAGACCCCGCGCCGCCTGATCGTTCAGCCGCAGGCGATCGAACAGGTCTTGTGCGATAGTTGCGCCAATAATGCCGGTCACGATCACCAGCACTGCCGTCAACGATGGCAGTCCGCCGATCTGCTCGGAGATTCCCATCGCAATTGGAGTAGTGACCGATTTAGGGGCAAGCGAACGCAGGGCGGCATCCGATACACCCATGAGACGACCAATGACGACCACCGACAGAACAGAGGTAAGTGACCCGATCAGGAGCGCGCCAGAGAGCGGCAGCAGCATGCGCCGCAGTCGACCTGCATAGCGCCAGAGCGGCAGCGCCAGCGCGACGGTGGTAGGACCCAGCAGGAAATGAACGAACTGAGCGCCATCGAAGTATTGCTGATAGGGCGTGCCGGTCATGGTCAGAAAGGCGACCAACACCACAACCGCGATCAGCACCGGGTTTGCCAGGGGGCGCTGTCCGACTCGCCGATACGCTCCGTCTGCCAGGTAGTAGACCAGCAACGTGGCCGTCAGCCAGAGGAGCGGCGTTTGAGCCAGGTACACCCAGATGTCAGTCACGTTCGGCTGCATACCCGGACTCCTTTCCTCTACCGGTTAGGCGAAGGAAGAGCAGCAAGGCCCCTGCCGTCGCTATCATGGTGATGATCGTGCTGGCGAGCAGTGCGACAGTGATTGCCAGCCACTCGGTGCGCATCAGCTGAATGTGGTTCATCACACCGACGCCTGCCGGAACGAAGAACAGGGGTAAAAAGCGCAACAGCCCCTGGCCGACCTGATCGAGCCAGTCGGGTGCGCCACGCCACAACAGAATACCAAAGAGCAGCGCCATCCCCAGCACCGGTCCGGGTGCTGGCAGACGGAGCGTACGCACGGTCACCTCGCCGATCAACTGGCAGACGAGAAGCACAGTCATCCCTCGTAACATCGGACATGCTCCTGGAATAAAGAAAATGAGATCGTGCCTGTCTTCTAACCTGTCGTCTTCCACCCTTCCTATTGCTCAGTCGCCAGCCGATCCAGCAGTGCATTCGCCGGAAGATCCGCCAGCGAGCCAAGGCGCAGCAGGTGAGGCGGCAGTGGAAGCGTGTCGAGAAGCGCCACTGGCACGGCAACGCACCGCATGCCTGCCGCTGCCGCAGCGCGAATGCCGTTGGGTGAATCTTCCAGCACGACGCACAACTCTGGCGCCACATCGAGACACGCAGCAGCGCTCAGAAACAAATCGGGGGCCGGTTTGACCCGCAGCCCGTCGCTGCGGGTGCGCACACAGTCGAAGTATGCGCGAATGGCGTGACGTTCGAGCCAGCCTTCGACCCACTCACGCGATGCGCTCGATGCTACTGCCAGGCGAATGCCGCGTATGTGCGCTGCGAGGATTACATCACACACGCCGGGTCGAAGTGGTTGCTGCTCGCACAACGCGATATATCGCTCACGATGTTCGCGTCGGAGCGCCTCGCGGTCGAGCGTCGCGCCGGTCAATGCCTCGAGTTCAGCGTAGGGGTCATAACCGCCGGTTGTTCCCAGTCCATGCATCCATCGCTCTAGGCGGAGTTCCGCGCCAAAACGACGATACTGTTCGCTCAACACCACGAAATCGGGCGTCTCGGTGTCAAGGATCAATCCGTCGAAATCGAAGATCAACGCTCGCAGCACTCTGTGTTTCTCCTCAGACTCGATGCGGCTGCGCTGCACACAGTTGTGATGAGCATCGGACCGTCGCCCCGCGCCCCATCATCCTTGACGATCAGCGCGCCTGCGCGCTCTGAGGGAGAACCTCGTCGGAGCACGGCAGCGTCGAGATCCCGGTGCGCCCACGTACTCTGAGGGAGATCCCGTCGGGGCGCGGCGCCTCCGTGCCCCGACCGGGCGAAGCTCGCCGCACGACAGCCAATATTCGTTCGATAGAGTCGCATGCTCCCCCTGTATCCCATCGCCTGCGGGGTGTTAGTCCTCACCACGTATAGCCCCCCGCTTGGGGGGAAGTGGGGGAGCGGGGGGGCGTGCCTCCAACAATGCCAGCAACTCCTGCCGATCTGGCATCGAAGGCTGCGCACCAGGTCTGGTGACCGAGAGGGCGCCGGCTGCCAGTCCCCATTGCATGGCCTCTTCGAAGGATCGCCCTTCGCTCAGCGCCACTGCCAGCCCGCCGTTGAAGGCGTCCCCCGCAGCGACGGTATCGACCGGCGTGACGGTGAAAGGCGCCCAGAGCCGTTCGCCATGTGCATCGCCCGTGAGTGCGCCGCGCGCGCCGAGTTTGATAATGACCGTTCGAACGCCGCGCGCGGTCAACGCTCGTGCCGCCGCCGCTGCACTCTGCTCGTCGTGGACGGGTATGCCGGTCAGGGTTGCCGCTTCACTTTCGTTCGGCGTCAGAATATCCGCCAGCGTATACAGTTCATCAGGCAGCGGGAGCGCTGGCGCCGGATCGAGAATGACCGTCACACCGCGCGCGCGCGCGGCGCGTGCTGCCGCCACAACCGTCGCTAGCGGCGTTTCGAGTTGCAGCAACAGTGTGTGTGCGCCATCGAGCGCTCGCTTCAGCCGTGGAATGTCTTCGATGCTCACCGCGCCATTGGCGCCTGGAACGATCACGATCGTATTTTCTGCCGCGTCATCGACGGCGATCAGCGCCACCCCCGACGGGCCCGGCGTTGTCAGAACATCATCGTCCTGCACCCCTGCGGAGCGCAAACTGATGCGCAATTGTTCGCCAAACAGGTCATCGCCGACACGTCCGACCATCCGGGTTAGGGCGCCGAGCCGCGCACAGGCGACCGCCTGGTTTGCGCCTTTGCCCCCTGGCGCCGTGAAGAATGTGTGACCGGTGAGCGTCTCGCCAGGCGTCGGCAGACGCGGCGTGCGCACCACCAGGTCCATGTTGATGCTGCCAAAGACAACGATGGTCACAGACAATTTCTCCAGGTGAGCAGCAGGTCTCGAACGCCTATTATACGCGGTATGGAGAGAGGTATTGCAGTTGGGCGATCCGCCTGTTTATGAGACAATGCACTGCTGCGCGCTATGTCGCAGCGCTACCCGCGCCAGACGGTCGAGGCAGGCGTGATGGCGGAGATCTGTGCAGAAGAGGGACCGCATCATCGCGATCATGAGGCGTGATGGCGTCCGTTCACAAATCTCGTTGTCCGAAGGAGCGCATTGCCAGCAACAGTGCGATGGCGGCATATGCTACGGCGTAGATGACCATCGCCTCGCTTGGTACAGAGGATGTCGAGAACGGACCGGGGAAGCTGTTAGCGAGCGGTGGCTGCATCAGATAGGCGACGCGCCGCCACAATGCCTCAACCGGCAGGAGCAAGCTTGTCACAATGCCGATTCGCACCGCGTCGCTCGATTGCAGCAGTGCGCCGATCTGCTCGACCCACGAGCCGATGAACGCCAGCCCATAGAGCATAAAGATCGCCACGCCATTCGTCAGCGTTGAGAGACGGGTTCCGCCGAGCAGCGAGAGCGAAAGGAGCGTCAATGCTTCGAGCGCCAGCAATGGCAGCCCGGCAGCGACATTGGGGGGCCAGTACCCGACGATCAGCCACATAGCGGCAACAACGCCAAGGCTCAGCAACCCCAGATAGACAGTCAGCATAAGCGCAAAGCCGAGCCATTTACCGAGCAGCACATGCCAGCGACGGATCGGGCGCGTCACCAGCGCCTGAATGGTATGCGTCGAAATTTCCCCGGCAACCGTGTCAACCGAGGCGAAAATCGCCAGCATAACCGTCAGAAAGTGGACGACATACAATCCGGCGATCAGCAGAAAACTGTACGCCTGATTCTGGATCGCCAGCGGTGCGCTGCGTTCCATTTCACGCGCAATCAGCCAGACTCCGATGCTAAACAGCGCCACGAACAGCGCGCCGATGACCATCGCCGCCAGTGCCATGCGCCGCCGCCGCGCCTCGTGAAATGTCAGCCAGGTGATCGTTGCGATTGCATTCATGTCTTGCGATCCAGTACGATGACTGTCGCCGCTCCTGTCTGTATCAACGTTCGGCGTTCAATATCGAACGCTCCCCACCCTCGCGGTAATAGACTTGCGCCGCTTCGGTGCGGTTTGTGACCCCCAGTTTCTGAAAGATGTTCTGCAAATGGTATTTCACCGTGCTTTCCTGAACCACCAGGCGTTCGGCGATCTGCGCGTTCGGCATGCCTTCTGCCAGCAAGCGCAGCACATCTCGTTCGCGCTGCGTCAGCCGCGACAGGAGATTATGCCCCTGCGCCGGCATTGCATCAGCCGACTGCCGCACCACGCGCGGGAACACGATCTGACCATGCGCCACATTCCGGATCGTTGCAATCGTCTGACGTGGAGGGTCGGTCTTCAGTGCAAACCCATCCGCCTGCATCTCCCATGCCGACTGTAACGCGCCCCCGTCGCCGAATGCCGTTAGAATGACCACCTTGACCGGCATGCCGCGCCGCCGGATCTCGCGCAGGCACGACAGACCATCGCGGGTTGGCATCGCCAGGTCCATGACCACCACATCGGGTCGTTCGCGCTCGATAATCGACAGCAACGACTCGCCGTCCGTCGCTGTCGCCACGACAGTCATATCACTTTCTCGTTCGAGCAGTCCGCGCAATCCTTCAAGCACCAGTTCATGGTCATCGGCGAGGACGACTCGAATAGAACGATTGAGATCGGTCATACCGCCTCCTTCGCCGGCACTCTCACAACGACGCGCGTCCCGTGCCCCGGTCGACTCAGCACCTGGAGTTGCCCGCCGACCAGGTGAACACGTTCGCGCATGCCGCGCAGCCCGATATGTTCCTGACGTTCTGTTGCGCCCGGTCCCTCGAGCGGCGGCGGCTCGAACCCCCGTCCTTCATCGATGACGATGAGTTCGATCCAACCTTCCTGCGCGCGGACAAGCACCTCGTGCCGGTCCACTCCAGCATGCCGGTAACTGTTCGAGAGCGCCTCCTGCAACACGCGGTAGAGGGCGATTTTCACCGGCAGTTCCACTGGCGGCAGTGCCCCTTCGATAGTCAGCTGCACCTGGTTGCCGGTCAGCGCCTCGTGCTGCATGGCGAGCCCGTGCAGTACGGAAGACAGGGAGCGCATCTCGAACTCCGCGAGCCGGAAGCCGCTCAATGTGGCGCGGATCTCCTGGAGCGCGCTCTCCATTAATCCGTTCATGCGTTCGATGAGTGGTGCGATGTGGCGGCGCAGTTCCGTGTCGCCATGTTCGTCTAGGCGCGCCTGAACGAGCGCCAGGTGAGATGAGACGGCGAATAACTTCTGCACCGGACCGTCATGGATGTCGAGGATGATGCGCTGGAGTTCTTCTTCCGTCACTGCAAGCATGCGTCGCCCGGCCTGCAGTTGCGGTCCCCACGTGTGCTGGTGGCGATCCTCGACCAGCAACGCCGCCAGTTCCACCAGCGCCTGCGCCATGCTCAGTTCGGACGGTTCGGGCAGTCGCGTCTCGGGTGCAAACACCATGCACAGGCGTCCGACCTCAATAGCGCCTTCACTGATGGGTATCTCCAGAGTCTGGACGTCGCCAGACAGATCGCCTGCATTGTCGCAGCGTGCAACCACCTGCGCCGGAAGCCGTGGATCGATGCGCAGGAGCAGTTCTGCGCGGGCGGCCCCCAGACGACGACTCAGTTCGCCCAGCAAGCGCTGATATGCGTCCGCCAGTGCAAGCGTCGTGTCCATGTCACTCTGCTACGCCTTTCAGATCGGGTGGTTCGGTTTCGGCGCGTCGCCGGAAAGCGGCGTGCTGCATTCTGTGTACTCCTATCAGTATAGCACGCTCCCTGAACTATGGAACAACACGCGATTGAATGGCTTGACGAAGTATGCACAAAGGAGTACTATATGTATATTACACGTCCGGTATATATTCATCGGCAGCGATGCCCCGTGCAGCTATCTCCGGGGCATTGTTTGTATTAATCGTACAAAACCGTGCCTGGTTCTCGGTTCTATGTTCACCTCCTACGACATCGACATCGCCTACGACGAAATGTTTACCGCCGATCGGCAGCCGCGTCCGCACTACCTGCCGCTGTATGAGCGACTGACGAGCTTGTCGCCTGAAGAGTTACACCGGCGTCAGCGCGCTGCCGATGCGACCTTTCTGAATCAGGGCATTACCTTTGCAGTCTATGGTCACGGGGACGGCACGGAGAAAATCTTCCCTTATGATCTGATTCCGCGGATCATCACGGCAGCGGAATGGTCAGTTATCGAGCGCGGTCTGACACAGCGCATCGTGGCGCTCAACATGTTCCTGCGCGATGTCTACCACGAAGGGCGCATCCTTGCTGACGGCGTCGTTCCGCGCGAATTGGTCTACAGTTGCCGTCACTATCGCCGCGAGATGCGCGGTGTCCGCGTGCCGCGCGATGTGTACATCGCTGTGGTTGGCACGGATCTTGTGCGCGATGCCGATGGGCGATTTCTGGTGCTGGAAGACAACCTGCGCGTGCCGAGCGGTGTCTCGTACATGCTCGTGAATCGCCAGGTGATGAAACGCACCTTCCCGACACTGTTCGACCGCTACAACGTTCGCCCAACCGACCATTATGGTCAGGAGCTGCTGGAAACGCTGCGTGCGCTCGATCCGCTGCAACGTCCGGATCCGACGATTGTGCTGCTCACGCCAGGCGTCTACAACTCGGCATATTTCGAGCATACCTTCCTGGCGCGTCAGATGGGTGTGCAACTGGTTGAAGGGCGCGATCTGCTCGTTCATGACAACCAGGTCTATATGCGCACGACAGCCGGCCTGCAGCGCGTCGATGTCATCTACCGTCGGATTGATGACGATTTTGTCGATCCGCTTGCATTTCGCCCAGACTCGGCGCTTGGGGTGGCGGGCCTGTTCAACGCCTACCGGGCGGGAAATGTCGGGCTGGCTAATGCCATCGGTACCGGCGTTGCCGATGACAAGGCCATCTATGCCTTTGTGCCACGCATTATTCGCTATTATCTGGGCGAAGATGCCATCCTGCCGAATGTCGAAACCTATCTGTCGTTCAATGAAACCGATCGTCGGTATGTGCTCGACAACCTGGACAAACTAGTTGTCAAGGCGGTCGGCGAGTCTGGCGGGTATGGCATGCTGATCGGTCCGCACAGCACCCGCGAGCAGCGCGAGGAGTTTCGTCGGCGCATTCTTGCCGAGCCGCGCAACTATATTGCGCAGCCAACCGTGATGATCTCCCGCGCTGCCTGTTTTGTCGATGGAAGGGTTGAACCGCGCCATGTCGATTTGCGCCCGTACATTCTGTATGGCAAAAAGATCGTCATCGTGCCCGGCGGTCTGACGCGTGTGGCGCTTCGGCGCGGATCCCTGGTGGTCAATTCGTCGCAGGGCGGCGGAAGTAAGGATACCTGGGTGCTCAATGACTAAAACGCCAATGCTCAGCCGCGTCGCCGACAGTCTCTTCTGGATGGCGCGGTATCTGGAACGCGCCGAGCATACGGCGCGCCTGCTCGACGTCCACCTGCATAGCGCGCTCGATCTGACGCCTGCCGCTGCCGGGCGGCGCTGGCGCCGTCTCCTCACGGCGCTGCACAGCCCCCTGGCTGCCGATGATGTCTCGCCCTACGTCATCACTCAGACGTTTACCTTCGACCTGACCAATAGCGACTCGATCGCTGCGTGTATCACCGCAGCGCGCGAAAATGCACGGCAGGTGCGTGAGCGTATCAGTTCCGAAATGTGGGAGCAGGTCAACCGGCTCTACCTGCAGTTGCGCACTACTTCGATGGAAGAGATGTGGTCCGGTGAGCCGCACCTCTTCTTCCGCGCCGTCAAGGAGGGCGTCCACCTGTTTCAGGGCATTACGGACGCAACCTTGAGCCACGATGAAGGATGGTGGTTCATTCAGATCGGGCGCTACCTCGAGCGCGCGATGGCGACAGCAGCGCTGATCGATGTGCATTTCTGCACGCTCGACTCTCAGGACGCGACGGCGCTTGACTATTTCGAGTGGGTCGGTCTGCTGAAAAGTTGCACTGCGTTCGAAGCGTACTGTAAAGTGTACACGGCCAGCGTCCATCCGGAGGATGTCGCCGAGTTTCTGCTGTTGAACGCTGAATTTCCTCGTTCTATCCGTTTTGCCGCCGATATGATCCAGGAAGCGGCCCATGCGATCAGCCGGTCCAGCGTCCCGCGCGCTACCGTGCGTGTCGAACGCCTTGCCGGTCGCCTGCGCGCCGCGCTCGATTACGGTCAGGTGGACGAGATCATGATGGACATGCGGACGTATCTGATGACCATTCGCCGAATGTGCGCACAGGTGCACGATGCGCTCTATCAGGCCTGCATCAGCTACTCTGCAGATGAGGCGCTGTAGCGAGAATCCGCTGCCGAGAACAAAAAATCAATATATCAAGAGATCAGAAATCAAAAGCTGCGATCCAGAATTGTCAGTTCAACAATCAAGAGCCAAAAATGACAAGTCAGTGACCAAAAAGTTAGAAGTCGTGAAATAAAACGGGTAAATAAGCGATCAAAAATCAAAAGCTGCGATCCAGAATTGTCAGTTCAACAATCAA
>JBEPYG010000116.1:0-11552 GCA_041641515.1 Roseiflexus sp. | reverse complement strand
AGGTCCAAGCCGATGAATCTCGTCGCGTCTGCTCGCATTTTGTCAGATACCAGGATGACCGTTCTTTTACGAGACATCATGACTCCATCAACGAAGTTTTCCGGTTTACCATTCTATTGGCGCCCGCTCGTCAGCATGTGCAGAAAACAGGCGCTAACGGAACCGTGTGCATGTGCAGGGTCAATGTCCGGCGCTCCTGCGAGAAGATGTTTTGACAAGAACAATAACATCGTCAAACGAGTGAACGTCTACAACCTATGATGTATAGTACAATTCGCACGAACTGACAGATCGACGGCTGGGGGAACACTCGGCAAGGACAGCTTGATAGAGGCAACGTTCAGCAGCGTTTACGACAAATTGGGAAAGACCTGCATGAGAATTCACCTCGACCGACCTCCGTTTCCTCACAACCTAACAACCAGCTGGCGCGAACAGACCGCCTGGCCCGCCTGGTGGGTGGATTGTGCTGAAGTGGATCGACCACCCTTCGTCACGCTCTACCGTCTCAAAGTGGCGTTCGCAGTGCCGATGCGTCTGCGCTTTCACGTGAGCGCCGATGAGCGCTATATCCTTTTCTTCAATGAAACCCGCCTGGGGCGCGGCCCTGAGCGTGGCAGTCCGCTGTACTGGTATTATGAGTCCTTTATGTTGGACATTCCGGTAGGCGAACACACGTTTTGGACTATTGTCTGGTCGGCGGGTCAGTATGCGGCTATGGCGCAGATGAGCGTGCAACCTGGCTTTCTGTTTGCTGCTGAAGGCGAACACGAAGCTCTAAGCACCGGGCTGGGCGAATGGCAGACCTGTCCCTATCCCGGCTGGGACTATCAGGAGACGAGTCAGGCCATCTGGCGCGGACATCGGTTTCGTATCTCGCGCCCCTTTCCCACCCTGAAATCACTCGACTCACTCGACTGGCGACCTGCCCGCCGCGTCAGTCGCGTCTGCGACCGCCTGCAAGACTGGGAGGTGTACCAGAAGCGACGCCTGCAACCTGCGTCCCTGCCGCCGTTGTTCAGCGCTATCCGCCATCCGGGTGCGCTGCGCCTCGTGTGCGAACCGTCGAGTGGCGATCCGGAAGCCGTACAGTCCACTGCCCTCGCTCCTGCGCTGCCTCCCGATCTCCATGAAGACTGGCAGGCATTTGCCGCCGGGCAGACCGACATCCACCTGCCGCCAGGCGCCGTGCGGCGCGTTATCTTCAAATTGCCGGACTACCTGGTGGCTTACCCCAAGCTGACCCTTTCGGGCGGGCAAGGGGCGCGGATGTTCATCGGCTGGGCTGAATCTGCGCGCGCCCAACCTGATTTCTGGAACAGAGAAAAGGGCAACCGCGATGAACTATGGGGCAAGTACCTAGTGACGCAGGATGATGAAATCCGACCGGATGGCAGCGAGAACGCCTGCTACGAGCCGCTCTGGTGGCAGTCCGGACTGTACCTGCAACTGCTCATCGTCAATGGTGAGGCTCCGCTCACCCTGCACGGGCTGACCCTCGAAGAAACCCGCTACCCTCTCGAAATGGAAAGCCGCTTCGATTGCAGCGACTCGCGCCTGACCGCGCCCCTGCCGCTCCTAGTTCGCGGCCTGCAGGCGAACGCCAACGAAACCTTTTTCGACTGTCCGCATTACGAAGAACTGCAATACATCGGCGATACGCGCTTGCAAGCTCTCTGTCATGCGGTGATGACCCGCGACGACCGCCTGACGCGCAAAGCCATCACCCTCTTCGACGCCTCGCGCCTGCCCGAAGGCTTCTTGCAGGCCCGCTTTCCCTGCCGCGTGACACAACTGATTGCCCCTTTCTCGCTCTACTGGGTGGGAATGTTGTGGGATTACGCGCACTGGCGAGCTGACCTCGACTTTGTGCGTGCGCTGCTGCCCGGTATGCGCGCCACGCTGGAAGCTTTCCGCCGCCACATCGGACCAGACGGCCTGCTCCACGCTCCCGAAGGCTGGAACGTGACCGATTGGGTGGAGGCGTGGAATCAGGACGCGGGTGTGCCGCCACACGGACATAACGGCGTGAGCGGCGTCTTACACTGGCATCTGGTTTACACCCTTGCCCTGGCCGCTGACCTGGAGAAGAAACTGGGCGAACCCGAACTGGCGGCGCATTATGCCCGCTGGACGCGCGCGCTGGCGCAGACGGGGCAAACCGCCTTTTGGGACGAAGCGCGTGGTCTGTTCGCCGATGACCAGACACACGCCACATTTTGCGACCATACGCAGGCCTTCGCTGTGCTGAGCGGTCAACTGCCTGCCGCACAGCGCCGTCGCCTGGCGCACGCCTGGCCCGCCGCAGAGCGCAGTCCGGCTTCCTACTACTTTCTCCATTATGTCCTGGAAGCTTTCCGCCGACTCGGTCTAACACAGCCGCTCTACGCCCAGCTGCGCCGTTGGGACGCCGAAATGGTGCAAATTGGATTGAAGACGCCGCTAGAGCGGGTCGAACCGAGTCGTTCGGACTGCCACGCCTGGTCAGCGCACCCGCTCTATCACTACTTCGCCACGGTGCTGGGCATCCGTCCTGCCGAACCAGGTTTTGCCAGTGTGGAGATTGTTCCTATGCTAGGTGATCTGACTTGGGCTGAAGGCGTGCTCGTGCATCCCTCCGGCGGCGACATCCGGGTGGCATTCGAGCGCTGCGGCCGGCGCCTTCGCGGGCTGGTGGAACTGCCGCCTGGAGTGCGCGGGAAACTGCGCCTGGCAACGAAGACATTGCCCATCGAAGGCAGATTGACATTCTAATTAACACTACAAGGAAGAGACATGGTTGCAATTGCGCTCTATATTGTCGCTATTCTGGCGGCGAATCTAACTGCCGATACCATTTTGAATGTTGGCGGACTCCAGTTTGCACTGGGAACCCTCTTTTTCGGCGTCATTTTCACCCTGCGTGATCTGATTCACCGGCAATATAACAAAATGGTGGTCTATGCAACTATTTCAGGGGCAGTAGGCGTCAACATCATCGCTGCTGCGGTTTCAGCGGTATCGCCGCGGATCATTATTGCCTCGGCAATCGCACTTTTTCTTTCCGAACTAACCGATACCGAGGTATACCACGCGCTGCGCCACCGCATCTGGCTCGTCCGCGCCCTCTCGAGCAATGCCCTCTCGGCGCCGCTGGACACCATGCTCTTCACCATGCTCGCATTCTATGGGGTCTGGACAAACGACCTCATCATATCGGTGATTGTCGGAGACAGCCTGATCAAATACGTCATTGCGGCAGGCGTGGCGGGGTTAGGGGTGAACATGCTGTCCGGATTCGGAAGAACCGTGCCAGAAGAGCGATCATTGTGACGAGCTGATGAGCCGCCTTTGCTCCACGGAGCATCACTGCCGATTGCGCAGCAACACCAGCGCACCGGCGGCAATCAGCACAATGGGGAACAAGAGTTTGCCAAAAACCGGACCAAGGAGGATGCTCAGGAGCGCCAGTATACCAACACCAATGAGAATGACGCCCAATTGCCCGCTACGCTGCACCGACGGCGATGCATGGCGTGTGTTGTGGCCATTCAAATTATTGACCGGAATCTCCGATTCGAAGTCTCCGTCTGCACTGTTTAGCGGATCGGGTTGCCGGCGTTGCGCACTCCCGCCGCGCACGAACGGCTCTCGTCCTGAGTCATCGGCGGTGCTTCCTGGCGCCGATGTTCCCTCGAGCGGCATAATGATCCAGAGCACCGGATAGAGCAGCACTCCCACGCCGCTGAAAACCAGCAAAACAAAAATCAGGCGCACAATGGTGGGATCGACCCCCAGATACCGTGCGATCCCTCCCGCCACCCCGGCGATGATGGCATCATCACGGCTACGCATCAGTCGTAGTGTCGAGGCGTTCATAGGAATCTCCGTCAGACTCACAAACAGACTGTACTCGCTTCGCTGTTTCTATTGGTCAGACGCTTGCGAGCAGGTGATAGTTGCGCAGCGGAAGCGCATAGTTGACTGTTGCCGCGCCACGGCTCTCCGTATGTGTGTGCTGTAGGTGTGTGCTATAATTGAATGGGTCTGTAAGCCAGCGCGCGAGGGTAGTATGTCGTTGTATGTTCCGTCGGGCGCATCGCCTCTGGTGACCGGTGCATTGGCGCGGATCGAGCGCCGGTTGCCGCATCCGGGAGAAGTCGTTGTTCGCGTTGGGCAGCGTGTCGAACCCGGCACTCCTGTCGCATATGCGTTCGTTCCGGCAGCGCCACGGATCATTAACCTGGCGCGCATGCTCATGATCCCTCCATCGCGTGTCAAACGCTCATTGCTGCACGACGTTGGCGCATCGATCACACAAGGCGCCCTGCTTGCCCGGACGGGTCGGTTTGGTGGGCGAAAGTGCCTGTCACCGGTCAGCGGCGTTCTTACATCTGTCGATGAAGTCACCGGTTATATTACGATCGCGCCCGATCCAGAACGCTATGAACTGCTGGCTAACGTCCCGGGGATCGTGATGGAGATCATGCCATACGAGGGGGTCCGAATCGAAACTCCGGCAGCGCAGGTCTATGGCATCTTCGGCATTGGAGTGAGCCAGTACGGTGTGTTACAACTGATGGTCACCGATCCGGCGGAACCGATCACTCCAGATAAAATCAACGCACGCTTTGCATATTCGATTATTATTGGCGGCAGCACCATCAGTGCAGCGGCGCTGGAGCGAGCTGCGCAGGAAGGAGTGCGTGGCATTATCGTCGGCAGCATCGATGAAGCTGAGTTACGCGCCTTTCTTGGCATCGAAGGGTATGCGCCATGGGACGCCGGACCGCCTATATGGCAGTTGCCATCATCTCCCAACCCTGCTGCCGATCTCGTCGTTATTGTCACCGAAGGCTTCGGCGTCCGTCCAATGGCGCGACCGTTGTTCGATCTGCTCGCCTCGTATGCAGGTAAAGAAGTGCTGGTCGAAGGTGTGACGCACATATGGGGAGATGTTCGACGCCCACGGGTTGTCATCCCATTGACGACACGCGCCGCCGGAATGTCTCTCGACGCGCCGCGCCCGACAGTCCGTCCTGGCGCACCTGTGCGCGTCCTCCATCAACCGTACCTAGGAGCGACCGGTCAGGTATGGGCGCTATCGCCTTCGCCACAACGATTGCCATCACGTGTGCGCACGCAGGTCGCCGAGGTTGTATTCGAAGACGGAGCGATCACGCGAATGTCCGCCGTCGCTCTCGAAGCGCTACATTGATGGCGGATCCAGATCTATGAGTCAGGCAATCGATACCGGATCGCTCACATCACTGACGAACCCTTCACCGCCCCGGCTGCTGATCGTCGATGACGAACAGCACATGTGCGACGTTTGCTCGCGCACGCTGCAACGCGCCGGTTATGAGGTGATGGCGACCAGCGATCCGGATGTTGCCATTGCAGCGCTCAACGACGGGCCGCCGTTCGACTTGCTGCTGACCGATATCAAGATGCCGACGATGAGCGGGCTCGATCTGGCGCAAATCGCGCGCGAAAAGGACCCAGAGATCGCTATCATTATCATGACGGGCTATGCGTCGCTCGAGAACCTGCACCAATCGGTGCGGCGCGGCGTCGCCGATTTTCTCTCGAAACCGTTCGAACTTGAACAACTGCGCCTGGCCGTCGATCAGGCGCTGCGGAAGCGCGCCATTCAACAGGACAATCTCCGGCTACGGACGCTCGAGCAGCTGCTGGCAGTCAGCGAAGCATTCAGCGCCACCCTGGAATTGCCCGAACTGGCGCGCATTGCACTCAACGCCATGATCGAACGCAGCGGATTTCAGACCGGCTTCCTGCTGCTTGGCGATGATAGCGAAACGCTCTATGAGGCAGTGGCGCACCCGAACGATGCGCATCTGACCGATGAAGGGCGTGCTCTGGCAAGGCGCTCATTTGCGTTGTGCCAGCCACTCTACGATGATACCGCCTTCTATGGCGTCTGTCATAACCACAAGCTGCATGCGGCGTTTGCAGTGCCATTGCGCGCGCAGGGACAGGTCAATGGCGTCGTATTGCTCTGTGATGAGCGATCAGCCACCCTGCGTCCAGGTGTGCAGCAGGGATTGGTGCTGCTTGCCAATCATGCAGGCGCCGCATTGCGCAATGCAACCCTTTATCGTCAACTCGACGAAGCGTACCAGCGGCGTCAGGAACTTGATCGCCTCAAAAGCGAATTCATCGCCATCGCATCGCACGAATTGCGCACGCCACTCTCGATTGTGTTGGGATACACGATGATGGTGCGCGACCAGGTCGATGGCGGTCAGCGTGAGTATCTGCAGCGCGTTTTGGAAAGTGCGCAGCGCATCAAAGAAATCGTCGATGACATGGTCAACCTGCGGCATATCGACACTGGCGAGGCGCAACCCCAACTCGCACCGCTTGATCTGGTCAGTGTGATTCAGCAGGTGATCAACAATCTGCGCAGCACCGTCGAACTGTCGGGGCAAACGATCGTGACGCGCCTGCCCGAGACGCTTCCTCCTTTCCTTACCGATCGCGAGAAGGTGCTGCTGGTGCTTAACCACCTGCTTTCGAACGCCATCAAATTTACGCCAGCGCATGGACAGATCACGATTACGATCAGTGTTCGTCCATTCGCCGACCTCGAGGCGCTGAACAACGCCTTGATCATCAAGCCCCCGGCATTGCTGCGCGCGCTGCTGTGGGTGGTCGTCGATGTCGCAGACACCGGGATTGGCATTCCAGCACACGAACAAGAACGAATCTTCGACCGGTTCTATCAGGTGGGCGACTCGCTGACGCGCGAGCGCGGCGGTGCGGGGCTCGGGTTGGCGCTGGTGCGCGAGTTGATAGCCTCACTGGGCGGGGCGGTGTGGGTCGTCAGTCGGGAAGGAGAGGGGAGCACCTTCTCGTTTGCGCTTCCGTTCCGTCAAACTTGAGAGGAAAGTGAAGCAATCTCATGACGTACCGACTTGTGGTTGTTCCAGGCGATAGCAGCGAACTGCGCGCCCTGCAGGGCCGGTTCGCCGATGATGTCGAGGTGCAGACGCTCGATACGGCAAACGATGCGTTGTGGGAAGTGCGGAATGATCCGCCCGGCGTGATCATCGCAAACGTGGAATTGCCAGGGATGAGCGGCATCGATCTGGCGGAAATTCTGCCCAATTTCGGTGCGCCAACACGTCTCGTGCTGTGGAGCCGGCAGGTCGATCCTCAGATAGCTCAGCGAGCGGCGAGCTTTGGTGTCCAGCACATTGTCAGCGGTGATACGGCGCTCGATGACCTGCGCAATCTGCTCTACCAGGAATTAAACGAAGCGGCGAACACAGCAGCGCAGGCGGCAGAACCGGCGCCCGAAAGCGCGCCGGAACCTCCCCCGCCGCCGCCGCCGCGGCCAAGGGAGTCCCCTGCAGCAGCATCCGCACCACCAGCACGCCCGACGCGCTCCAGAGCGGAACCGCCGCGCCAGGCGGAAACGGCGCCTGCGCGGGCGACGGAAACAGGCGCGCCACGCCCGGCGCGACGACGTGATGGTCCCCTGGTGTTGACCCCCGAAGACCAGCGCGCCATCCGCCTGCGCATGGAGGCGCTCGATCGCGACGTTGGCTCGAAGTGTATTATTCTTGCCGATCGGGCTGGCATGGTGCTGGTCGAGACCGGATTGACCGTCGGGTTGCCGACGATGGTGTTGCTGCCGCTGCTCTCGACGAGTTTCTCGACCGCCGGACAGATCACGCAGATGCTGCG
The DNA here is from genome assembly GCA_041641515.1 of Roseiflexus sp. Taxonomy (GTDB): domain Bacteria; phylum Chloroflexota; class Chloroflexia; order Chloroflexales; family Roseiflexaceae; genus Roseiflexus. The sequence continues at coordinate 3,860 of JBEPYG010000116.1, read as the reverse complement.
CGAAACCGAGTCGTCGGCGCTGTATGTGCACGAGGGAAGCCACTACGACCTCTACTGCTTCGATATCGCGCAGCGCTTCATGCTCGTCATCGTGTTTGACAAATCCGGGACGCCGGCAAAGATCGGCTCTGTCTGGGTGTATGCTAAACGCGCCATCCGCGACATTCAGGAACTGCTTGGCTGAGGTGAAAAGATCGGCCGGGTGCACGTGCGCCTCGCCCATATCCCCAAGCTTGCTTTCATCGCGGCGTTGTGCACCATGCGCGTGACCGTCTGGGGGCGTTTGCACGTTCTTTTTACCTGTGCTATACTCGCGGCGCAGTCTCAGTTTGAGATCTCGCGCATGCAGCGCCCGTTCAACCTCGCTTCGCAGGTTGAATTTTTATGCCTGATATGGTACATTTTATTGTGAAAGTGTTCTCAAAGTAGGGAGAGCGCGTTTATGCGGAACCGCATTCTGGCAGTCACGGGCGTTTTGCTCGTGGTTGGGATCGTCCTGTATATCATTGGCGTTCGCTCGACCAAACTCCATATCTCCGTCTCTGCCGAGCCGGTTGTCTGTCTTGGCGGTGCACGCGCTACGCTCGAAACATGCGCCAGCGGCATTCCCATCACCAATTCACTGATCACCACCGGTATCGTTCTGATCATTATCATCGTCGCTGTTCTTGCCGGAACGCGCAATATGCAAATGGTTCCGCGCGGCTTGCAGAACACACTCGAGGTGATGGTCGAAGCCTTCTACAACTTCGCCCAGAGCGTCGATCGCAGGAATGTGACGAAGTTCTTTCCATTCTGCGCATCGGCGTTCTTCTTTATCCTGGTGTCGAACGTCATCGGTCTGGTTCCAGGGGTCGGGAGCATTGGCGTCTGCGTGCCAACCGAGGGGCTCAAGGAAGCGGCGGTTGTTGCGCCGGTCGCCGATGTCACAATGGCGGAAGAGCCGGCCGGGGCGTCGGATTTCTTTGCATCGTGGCCGCTGTCGTGTGAAAAGGGGACGACCCTGGTACCGTATCTGCGCGCACCATCGGCGGATCTCAATGTCACGCTGGCATGGGCGCTCATTTCGGTTGGGTTGATCCAGTTCTTTGGCTTCCAGGCGCTTGGGCTTGGCTATCTCACAAAGTTCTTCAACTTCCGTCAAGGCTTTATGGCGGCAATCGTCGGTATTCTTGAGTTGATTTCCGAGTTCGTGCGCATTATCGCGTTCGCCTTCCGACTTTTCGGCAATATCTTTGCCGGTGAGGTGATTCTGGTCGTGATGGCGTTCCTGTTCCCATATCTGCTGCCGGCGCCGTTCTACGCCTTCGAACTGTTTGTTGCCTTTATGCAGGCGCTGATCTTCTCGGTGTTGTCGCTGGTGTTTATGTCGCTGGCAACCGAGGCGCACGACGGGCACGGCAGCCATGGGCATGGCGAGACGGCAGCGCATTAGTGTGACCATTGCGGCGCTCTCCTGAGCGCATGGTGTTCGATATGAATGAGACGCAAGCACATCATTGTACTCTTGAGGAGGAGACAGATCATGACGGATGACGGTCTGCGACTTATCGCTGCGGCGCTCGCAGTCGGCATTGGCGCCGTTGGACCTGGCGTTGGCATCGGCGTTATCTTCAGCGGCGCGCTGCAGGCGATGGGCCGCAACCCCGAAGCCGAAGGAACTCTGCGCACCTATATGTTCCTCGGTTTTGCTCTGGTCGAGGCGCTGTTCATCTTTGCGCTGGTGATTGCGCTGCTGATCGCATTCCGCATTGTGTAGATCCATCCGCAATTATGTGGGGAGAACGGCTGTGGAAAAACTGGGCATCAATTGGGGGTTGTTGATTGCGCAACTGATCAACGTCGTTTTCGTCGTCTGGTTGCTGACTGTTTTCCTGTATCGCCCGATCCTGAATATGCTCAATCAGCGAACGAACCGTATTCAGGAAGGGTTGCAGGACGCTGAGAAGGTGCGCGAGCAACTGGCGAATGCAAAGCGCGACTACGATGCTGAACTGGCGAAGGCGCGCCAGGAGGCGGCGGCTATTCTGGCGCAGGCGCAGGAACGCGCGCGGGCGCAGGCGGCCGAGATTGTCGCGCAGGCGCACCGCGACGCTGAGAAGATCAAAAGCGATACACTTGCGCAGGCGGAACAAGAGCGACAACGGATGCTCGGCGAACTCAAGGATCGCCTGGCGGAACTGGTGGTGCTCACTGCGGAGCGGGTGCTCAACGCAGAGTTGAAGGCGAACCACGACCGCCTGATCGAAGAGTCGCTGGCAGAACTTGGTAAGTATAATTGAACCGCAGTGCCGGGCAGCAACCGATCTGCCCGGCGTCAAGGCGAGGCATAGTCGTGAGTGCATCTGAATCTCAGGCCATTGCACGAGCGTTGTTCGACGCGCTGACCGGCGCGGCGCTCCAGGCGCTCCATGCTGCAACAAGTGTCAATGGCGAGGTGACGCCGGAACGGGTGCTGGCGGCGTTGCCCGCAGACGCTCCACGGGAAGTGTGCAACCTGATTCTGGCGCTTGGTCGAGAGGGGAACCTTGATCGCCTGCCGGCGGTTGTGGCTGCCTTTGAGCAAATGACACGCCGCGGCGGCGCGCGACCGCTCACCGGTGAGGTGATCAGCGCCGTTGAGCTGAGCGAACATCAGCGCGAGCGCATCTCCGATCAACTGAAAGCGCGGTACGGTCCCGACCTGGAATTGCGCTTCAGCGTCGATGAGTCGTTGATCGGCGGGTTGATCATTCGCATCGGCGATCAGGTCCTCGATACCAGCTTGCGCACCCGTATGGCTGCCATTCAGCGCAATATGATGACCGGGTAGCATCCATAATGAAAGCGGAGCGCCACCGTAATTAAGGGGATAGACGATGACAGTTGCAACAACTGAGGAATTGTACCAGCGCCTGCTGAAGAGTATTCGTGAGGGCGTCGATCTTCAGCCGAAAATGGTCAACGTCGGCACTGTGATTCAGGTGGGCGACGGTGTGGCGAAGATCGGTGGGCTCGAACAGGCGATGGCGTCTGAATTGCTCGAGTTTCCGCCGAAAGCCGGTCGGAGCGAGCCGGTGTTTGGTATTGCGCTCAACCTGGAAAGAGACGCGGTTTCGGCGATTATTCTCGGTGATTATCTTGGGATCGAAGAGGGCGATCAGGTCAACTCGACCGGTCGTGTCATTTCGGTGCCGGTTGGTCAGGAATTGATCGGGCGGGTGGTCAATGCGCTCGGTCAGCCGATCGATGGCAAAGGACCGATCCAGACGACGAAGTATCGCCCGATCGAACGCATCGCTCCCGGCGTGATTACGCGCAAGTCGGTCGATACGCCAGTGCAGACGGGCATTATCGCGATCGATGCGATGATCCCGATCGGGCGCGGTCAGCGTGAGTTGATTATTGGCGACCGCCAGACCGGTAAGACGGCGGTGGCGATCGATACGATCATTAATCAGAAGGGTAAGGGGATGGTCTGCATCTATGTGGCCATCGGGCAGAAACGCGCCCAGGTCGCGCAGATCATCAACTTTCTCGAAAAATATGGCGCGCTGGACTATACGATCGTCGTCTCGGCCACAGCGTCGGAGTCGGCGGCGTTGCAGTATATTGCACCGTATGCCGGTTGCGCAATGGGCGAAGAGGTGATGGAAAACGGCGTCATCATCGACGGTCAGGAAGTGCGTGATGCGTTGATCGTTTATGACGATCTCTCGAAACACGCAACCGCTTATCGTCAGGTGTCGCTGCTATTGCGTCGTCCACCGGGACGTGAAGCGTACCCTGGTGATGTGTTCTACCTCCATTCGCGCCTGCTCGAACGCGCTGCACGCCTGAACGAAGACTACGGCGGCGGAAGCTTGACTGCTCTCCCGATC
>JBEPYG010000115.1:0-11626 GCA_041641515.1 Roseiflexus sp. | reverse complement strand
TGGGCAGCTATGACGCTCGATGTCATCAACTCTCACGCCATCGGTGCTATCTGTCTGGCGGATAACCTGGACATCCTCCGTTCTCTTCCTTCAGAGTCGGTCGATCTCATCTACATCGATCCGCCCATCAACACATGGAAGGATCAGCAGCGCGTCCAGCTCAAAACGACTCGTTCCGAAGACGGGGACCGTGTCGGATTTCAGGGGCGACGGTACCAGAGCATCGTCCTGGGGTCGCGGCGGTTCAGTGATGTCTTCGACGATTATCTGGCATTCCTGGAGCCGCGCCTGATTGAGGCGCATCGCGTACTAGCGCCGCATGGGTCGTTCTATGTTCACATGGACTACCGGGAAGTCCACTATTGTAAAGTGCTGCTCGACGCCATTTTTGGGCGCGAGTCGTTTTTGAACGAGATTATCTGGGCATATGACTATGGCGGTCGTCCAAAGAACCGCTGGCCCCCCAAACACGACAACATTCTGCTGTACGTCAAAAACCCGGCTGAGTACGTCTTCAACGTCGATGAGATCGAACGCATCCCCTACATGGCGCCCGGCCTCGTCGGTCCCGAAAAGGCGGCGCGCGGCAAACTGCCGACCGATACTTGGTGGCATACCATCGTCCCTACCAACGGCGCCGAAAAGACCGGCTACCCGACGCAGAAGCCGCTTGGCATCCTGCGCCGGATCGTCCAGGCGTCATCGCGTCCGGGAGCGTTGGTGCTCGACTTTTTTGCCGGCAGTGGGACGACCGGTGTCGCTGCGCTCGAATTTGGGCGACGCTTCATCCTGGTTGACAATAACCCTGAAGCACTGGCCGTCATTGCACGTCGCTTCGATGGCATCGAAGGGATCGTGTGGGTCGGCTTCGATCCTGCATCTGTGCTGGAGCACGGACGTGACTGACTGCGCTGGTGTCGCGTCGCTGGCATTCCCTTGAATTCCTCATGGTATGATCGCCAATCTGACCCGACCTGTCGAACTAGTCGCAGCGCAGCGATTTCCTGTCGAACCATGGCGAGCAGCTGGTTCCTACCGGGCCGGTTCGTAGCAGGCGCGGCAGCGTGCTTCGTAGAGTTCCTGTCCGCCGACAACGATGGTTGGAGCATCGGCAGGCGCCGGCTTTCCATCGATCAAGCGTTGCGAACGAGTCGCATACGCACCACAACGCACACAGATGGCGTACAGTTTGTCCACCTGTTCCGCCACCGCCATCAACTGCGCCATCGCTGGAAACGGCTGCGCGCGAAAGTCCTGATCGAGCCCGGCGACGATCACGCGCAACCCGCGATCCGCCAGTTCCTGACATACCTCCCGTGCTGCGTCGGGCGGGTCGTCGAGCAGGTGCAATTCATCGATTGCCGCCACATGAACGTCGGTATCGAGATGCGCCGGAATATCGCGGATCGAGTCGATCACACGCGCTTCGACCGAGAGACCATTGTGGCTGACCAGGCTGCCGAGCCGGTAGCGCGTGTCGCGGCGCGGCGTGAATGCAATCAGGCGCTGGCGCGCCAGACGCACGTGGTTGAGCCGACGGATCAGTTCTTCGGTTTTTCCACTGAACATACAGCCGCAGATCACTTCGATGCGGCCCCCTGATGAAAGACGTGTCATACCAGGTCTACTCCTCGAGTCCCTGCAAGAGCGCGACAACATTATCGCCGAGCGCGTCGATGGCGTATCCCCCCTCCTGAACCGCCAGCGTCGGCAGTCCGAGTGCAGCGATGCGCCGCCCGATCTCCAGGTAGGCTGCCGTGTTGAGTGCAAAACCATCGCCGTGATTGGCGACCGGATCGCCCTCGAACGTGTCGAACCCTGCCGAGATAACCAGAACACGCGGTGAAAAATCAGCGATTGCCTGCAACGCCTGGTCGAGCGCCGCCAGATATTCACGATTTCCCACCCCCGCTTCCAGCGGCAGGTTCAGATTATACCCTTCTCCGGCGCCAGCACCGCATTCGTCGGCATAGCCAAGAAAGAAGGGGTACTGGTACGACGGCGAGGCGTGGATTGAAACAAACAGCACATCGTTGCGTTCGTAAAAGATCTGCTGTGTCCCGTTGCCATGGTGGAAGTCAATGTCCAGAATAGCGCACGTTACGCCTGGAGCGCTACGGACCAGATACTCTGCTGCAATCGCGGCGTTATTGAGGAAGCAATAACCACCGCACAGATCACGACCCGCATGATGCCCTGGCGGGCGGCAAAGTGCATACGCAAAACGATGTCCTGTCAAGAGCAGCTCAGCGCCGGTGAGCGCGATATCGGCGGCGGCGCGCGCAGCAGCATAGGTGCCGGCTACGATTGGCGCACAGGTGTCGAAGGTATAATACCCGGGTGCAGCTAGCGGATGATCGTGCGGTTGGGACATCCAGCGCACCGCCAGCGTTCCGGGAATGACAGCTTCCGGTGCGCCGCCTGCAACTACCCAGCGGTTGTAGATCGTCTCAAGATAGGTCAGATACGTATCGTCGTGCACCATGCGCACCGGTTCGATGCCGAAGGCGCGCGGCTCGACGACAGGACCAATGGCGGCGCGTTCGATCGCGGTGCGAATAATGGCTACGCGCTCTGGCGTCTCATAGATCGGGATCAGCGCGCCATCGAGGAACTCGTGGGGTGGATTGTGCTGGAGATGAGCGTCGGATGCAACAATGATCATTGGTGCTTGCCTTCAGGTGTGCACAGCAGATTGCTTCGACTGCGGGAGGAGCGCTTTGTTTTGATCGACTGGAGTGGTGGACGGAAATTGTTCGATGCACAGGCGCTCGTCTGATCGCATGCCGACAATTATAATGCACACGTTCTCCCTGCGAACAATCTCTTTCGGCAGCGGTTCTCTTACGTGCTCGAACATAGCGCTCTTCTGGTTGGGATCAACGGTACTGCAGGTCGCTCCAAACAGGGGTTCGGAAAAGATTTCGAGGAGAGAGGGCAGCGGTAGAATATCTTCGACGAGCGCCGAAGCACGGTATGCCGCCGCCTCGATGTTACAGGAGGGAGCAGGTCAGTGACCTGCCCTCGCCAGAAAGGAAGCAATGCATGGGTCCCATCTCCTGGATTATTTTTGGCGCACTGGCAGGATGGGTGGCCAGCCTGCTGGTCGGCATCGAAGAGCGCCAGGGTTGCCTGATGAATATCATTATCGGCGTCCTGGGAGCGTTTGTTGGTGGGCTGATCATGGATCTGCTCGGATTCGGCGGAACGAATTTTGGTTGGGATGTGCGCAGTTTCGGCGTGGCAGTGTTGGGCGCCATTGTGCTGCTGGCGATCACCGGGAGAACGAGGCGTAGCCGATAGCATGTCACAACAGACCGATGTTCAGCACGACAGTGTGCGGCACATCTGCAGAGGGCTGATGTGACCATAGCTGCCGGGATCGCGAGCGAGACGCCCGCGATCCCAGGACTGTGTTCAGCACGGCAGTGTGTGGGGCATCTGCACAGGCGTCTGAGGGGTGGACGCCGGGCATCGTCGCCTGCCCTGTCTATTACAACAACGAGACATCGCTTGATGATCGCACCACAAAGGCACGAAGTCCACAAAGTCCATGCTTATGGATCGCACGTTTTCGATCTCGTTGCACCGTCGCAGGCGCCTGGTCATGATCGGAGGTTCGGGAACGACTCCCAAGATCAAGCATCAGCGGCGGGAAGACATTCGCAAGCGCCACAAGACGTCGTCCCGCTGATGCGCACATACCGTGGGTGCGATACGTCTGAGCATGTACCTTTGTCGTACCTAAGAAATCTCGTTGTAGTGCTATCCTGAGGCCTGAGTGCGTCAAAGGGAGCGCCGACATCGTCCTGCCCACGATTCGGTCGGTCAAACATTGGCGCATGGGGGTGCGGCGAACGTTTGAGGCGATCCCCTGCATCACCAAAGCTAGCTAGCGCCTTAAAAAACCGGAGCAGGCGTTTGGTCGCCTGCTCCGTCTTTAGTCCCAGGCCTCTGTCCAGCATTCCGGCTCGCACACCAGGGGATGTGAGAGGAGTTTGGAGGAGCCAGAGGAAATGAACGGGAAGAGTATGAGTGAAGGGAGCCGGTATGTTTCCTCTGGACAGTGCCTTTTCTGTATCTAAGCATACGCGACAGCGCGATCATCTGCAATAGCACCAACATCCCATTTGCGTATGCCCCTTTTGGTGTCGGGGTACCAGAAGGAGGGATGACCTGCCCGCCGATTCTTTGATTTTCTGGTATCATGCGTAGCAATTAACGACACTGCGCGTACACTGTTCGCAATGCCCAGAAACCAGAAAACCCTGTTCGACGCGCAGCGCGAGGAAGCGTTGAGCCGTCAGGCGCCGCTTGCCGCGCGCATGCGTCCGCGCACGCTCGATGAGTTCGTCGGGCAGGATCACATCATCGGTGAAGGTAAACTGCTGCGGCGCGCCATCAGCAATGATGCGCTCTTTTCGATCATTCTCTGGGGTCCGCCTGGCTCAGGCAAAACGACCCTGGCGCGAATCATCGCCGATACGACACATGCCCATTTCGAGCAACTTTCGGCGGTGTCCGCCGGGGTTGCCGATCTGCGTCGTGTGGTCAAGGAGGCGCAGGACCGACTCGGCATGTTCCAGCAGCGCACGATTGTTTTCATCGACGAGATTCATCGCTTCAACAAAGCGCAACAGGACGCCATTCTGCCATATGTCGAAGACGGCACGATCATTCTGATCGGCGCCACCACCGAAAACCCATCGTTCGAGGTCAACCCGGCGCTCCGCTCACGGGCGCGCGTCTTCGTTCTCGAGTCGCTGACCGATGAACAGGTTGGTGTTCTTGTGGATCGGGCGTTGACCGATACTGAACGCGGGCTTGGCCGTCTCGACGTGCTGCTGGCGGCCGATGCACGCGGGTACCTGATCAATATGTCGAATGGCGACGCTCGCACGGCACTGAACGCCCTCGAAGCCGCAGCGCTCGCCAAACCGCCGGGAGTCGGCGGGAAGCGCCTGATTACGGTCGATGACATCCGCGATGCGCTGCAGAGCCGCGCGCTGCAGTACGACAAGCATGGCGAGCTACATTACGACGCCATCTCAGCATTGCACAAAAGCGTCCGTGACAGCGACCCCGACGCAGCGCTGTACTGGCTTGGGCGCATGCTCGATGGTGGCGAAGACCCGCTGTATATTGCGCGACGGGTGGTGCGCATGGCGGTCGAGGACATCGGTATGGCCGATCCACACGCCCTGCCATTGACCATCGCCGCACAACAGGCCGTGCACTTTCTCGGTCAACCGGAAGGCGATCTGGCACTGGCGCAGGCGGTTGTCTACCTGGCGCAGGCGCCAAAGAGCAACGCGGTCTATACCGCATATGCTGCGGCGCTCAAAGATGTGGCGGAGACGCGCAACGAACCGGTTCCGCTCCATTTGCGCAACGCGCCCACAGCGCTGATGAAAGGGCTTGGATATGGACGTGACTACAAATACGCGCACGATTATGAGGATGCGCAGGTAGAACAGGAACATTTCCCGCCCAACCTGCGTGGACGGCGCTACTACGAGCCGACCGGGCGCGGGTTCGAGGCAACCGTGCGCGAACGCCTCGCCTGGCGCGATGCGCGCCCATTGCATACGCCCTCGAACGTGGTCCAAAAGAAGGAACACGCCGGGGCGGCAGTGGCGCAGAGCAGCATCCAACCCGATGTCGATCCGCAGGCGCTTGCTGGCGAAGAGCCGCAAATCCCGGCGGACGACGTTGCCGAAATGCCGCCGTTGACCCGCTCGCCATCTCGTCGTCGGTCGAAGTAATGTCTGAAACATCGGGATATGTCTATGCCATCTCAAACTGCTGATGTTGTCATTATCGGCGCCGGTGTCATCGGGGCGTCGATCGCCTATCATCTGGCAATCCGCGGTTGCACCAACGTCATCATTCTGGAAAAAGAAGAGACCGAGATCAGCGGTTCAACCGCCCGATCCGCCGCCGGCGTGCGCCATCAGTTCTCCACCGAAGTCAATATCCGTCTGTCGCTCTACAGCATCGAGCGTCTGAAGCGTTTCACCGAAGAAGTTGGCGGGCATTCCGGCTTGCAGCAGACGGGCTATCTCTTCCTGATCGACAATCAGGCGGACTGGGATACCTACCGAGCTAATGTTGCGTTGCAGCGCAGTCTGGGAGTGCGTGTCGAACTCCTGTCGCCCGAAGACGCGGCACGTTTCATTCCCGGCATGCGCACCGACGATCTGATCGGCGCCACCTTCGGTCCTGATGATGGGTTCTGCGATCCGCACGGTATTGCTATCGGATATCTGAACCGCGCACGTGAGCTTGGCGTCCGTCTGGAGCGCGCCACCCCTGCGATCGGCATCCGTGTCGCAGGCGATCATGTGGCGGGAGTCGAAACAACAACCGGCGTCATCAATTGTCCGGTTGTCGTCAATGCTGCTGGACCGTGGGCGGGCGAAGTGGGGATGCTTGCCGGGTTGGAGATACCGGTCCGTCCATACCGTCGTTGCGTGTACGTCACCGAACCGTTCCCTGCCATTCCCGGACCGATCCCGTTGACCATCGATGTTGGCACAGGGTTTTACATGCGCAAAGAACACGAAAACGTCTTGTTCGGCAAGTCGAACTATGCCGAGCCGCCGGGGTACAATCTTGCAGTGGACTGGGAGTGGCTCGACACCGTGCTCGAAGCCGGGTTACGGCGCTTCCCGATCCTGGAACGCGCCGGGCTGGCAGAGAAACTCTGCTGGGCAGGCGCATATGAAATCACGCCCGACCATATGCCAATTCTGGGGAAACATCCAGAACTCGAGGGGTATGTCGATGCTAGCGGGTTCAGCGGTCACGGCATCATGCATGCGCCGGCCACCGGGCTGTTGATTGCCGAAGAGATTCTCGACGGGCGCGCCCACACGATCGACATCGATCCGCTGCGCATCACCCGTTTCCGTGGCGTCTTGCGCCGCGAACTGAACGTCATCTAGAACAGTTTATCGAAGCGGTTTTCGGCGCCTGCGCGTAGACGCCGGATGTTCGAGCGATGGAGGATGAGGATCGCCACACCTGCGCCCCACACAAAGAGTGCATAGGCGAGCGGCAGCATATTCAGTGCATAGAATACAGCGGCAGCGGCGCTGCAGGCAGCTGCTGCCGCCAGTGATGCGACCGACGAAATGCGAGTGACGCCGAATGTTATTCCCCAGACTACCAGCCCGGTAAGCGCCACGAAAGGCGCGAGCGCCAGCAACGCCCCACCGCCGGTTGCAACCGCTTTGCCGCCGCGAAACCCAAGGAAGATCGACCGTGTATGCCCCAGCATCGCCGCCGCGCCGACCGTCACAACCGCGAGCGGCGGCAGATTGAGCATCTGCGCAGCAAAGGTCGGCAACGCGCCTTTCAGCATATCACCGCTCATCGCCAGTGCGAATGCTCCAAAGCCACAGGTGCGCCAGACATTCGCTGCGCCAACGTTCCCACTGCCCGCGACGCGCAAATCGACGCCTCGTGTGCGCGCCACCAGCAGACTGAAGGGAATAGAACCGGCCAGATACGCGATCAATATGAGCGCCAGGTAAGGGATCGTCAGCATGAGTTTGTCGCATTCCGGTGAGGGCAGGCGCTACTGCATTGATCGAATCACCCCGACGACGCGACCCTGAATGTGAACTTTGGCTGCATCGACATAGATCGGCTCCATCGTCACATTGGCAGGTTGCAGACGCACCCTGTCGCCTTCGCGATAGAAGCGCTTGAGCGTCACCGCATTATCGTCCTCGATGCGCACTGCAACCATCTGGCCGTTCTCGGCCGTCTCCTGATAGCGCATCAGCACGATATCTTTGTCATCGATCAACGCATCGATCATCGAGTGCCCGCGCACTTTCAATGCGTAGACATCCTGCAATTTCTCCGGCGGCGCGACATCGGGCGGCACCTCGATCATTTCAACGGCGGCAGTGCTGGTGTCTTCCGGGTTGGGCAGCGGTTGGCCGGCGGTGATGACGCCAAGCAGCGGCACTCTCGCACCTCGCGCCGAGCTCAGGGCCGTCGGCTGCATATTCTTGATCTTGATGCCCCGCGACACTCTGCCATCGCGATCAATCAACCCTTTGGCCTCCAGGGCGCGGAGATTGTAGGCGACGACCGACGTCGAGGAAATGCGGAGACCATCCTGGATCTCGCGGATAGACGGCGGATATCCATGTTCCAGTGTGAACCCTTCGATGAAAGCAAGGATATCGCGCTGTCGCGCTGAAAGTTGATCTGACGACCTCATGCGAGTTGCCCTTTCTCTGGCGCCGTTCTGTAGAACCGCAAGCTTGTTCGATAGAACTTTTGTAGTAGATTCATTATCACATAACACGCTTGTTCTTGTCAAGCCCATATTTTCTAATTTTCTCGCTGTTGCTTGCGTGTCGCCGCGCGCTATAGTACAATGTCCGACTTGGAGCTACCGGGCAATGCCCTTAGCTTATGGCGAAGGTATTTGCAGCATCAGAAGGAGCATTATTTCGGTATGTCGGAGAAATACACGTTGTCGCTCGAACCGCGTGCGGTTGTGGGCAAGAAGGTCAAACGACTACGGCGGAGCGGCTTCCTGCCCGCAACGGTGTATGGCAAGGGCGTCGAGCCGATTGCCGTGCAGGTCGACGCGCGTAGTTTCAACGCGATCTACCGTCGCGCCGGGCGCACGTCGCTGGTGGAACTGCACATTGCCGGTCGTCAGCCGCTGGCGGCGTTCATTCACGCATTGCAGCGCCATCCGGTTACGCGCGATATCATCCATGCGGATTTTCGGGCGGTCGATCTGAGCCGTGAAGTGGAAGTCGCTGTGCCACTGCATATCGAGGGCGAATCACCGCTTGTCGAGAGCGGCGAAGCGGTGCTGAACCAGGTGCTGAATACAGTCGAGATCCGCGCGCTTCCGTCCGATATTCCGGCGCACCTTACCGTCGATATCAGTGGTCTCGATGCGTTCGATAAGAGCATCCACGTCCGCGATCTGACGCTGCCGCCAGGGGTGACGCTGGCAACCTCTGGCGATGAACTGATCGTCAGTCTTGCACATGCCCGGGCGGCGGAGGCGGAAGAAGAAGCAGCTGCAGAAGAGACGCCTGTCGAGCCGGAACTGGTGCGCGAACGGCGTGAGTCCAAAGAAGAGGAAGAAGAATAAACTTACTTCTCTGTCGGAATCAAAAAACCCCCGCGTTTGCGAGGGTTTTTTGTTTACCTTGGGCATCACCGTGGGGGAGCTTACCGCGCCACCGCGACGGTGATGCCCTTACGCTCATTACTCATGGGCATCACCTCCTTTGCGCCTGATCGGCAGTTTTGAAGGATTGACATTGGCAATATACCGAAAATCATGGCGTCTGTCAAGCGTCAATTTTGGGCGTTCCTGATCTTCCGTCTCACTCCTCCCTTTCTGGCGCTCGTGAAACGCATGCCGCCGCCTCATGTTCTCGACGGACTTCCCCGAACCCTCGACCATGAAGCGTTCTGTTCAGGCATCGATCAAGGGGTTGCCAGTGTTGGCGTTGCGGATACCGGCGTCGCTTCCGCGTCTCCCGAAACCAGAGTCGGCGATGCGCGCAGCGATGGCGACGTGTCGACGAGTGATGGGATGATCAGAGGTTGCCCAACCTGCAGCGAGTCGGGGTCGGTCAGCCCATTGGCAGCCATGATATCAGCGACGGTCGTACCAAACAGTATGGCCAGTTCGCTCAACGTATCGCCAGGCTGAACGATGTACAACCCCGCCGGCGTCGGCGACGGCGCCAGCAAGCTGGCATATGCTGTCGCTGTGGCATCGGCATCCAGCGTCGGCGCCGGGGTGATTTCAAGGATCACCGGCGCTGTGGGACGCGGGGTGGTCGGTTGCGGCGGCGCCAGCGGCGTACAAGCTGCACTGCCTATGGTCAGACCAATCAGGAACAGGGTGCGAAAGAGATGGTGCACAGTGGAGGGTTTGGTCATTGCTGAACGGAGTACCATCATTGGTTGTGCCATCTTGACGGGTGGTGCAGAGCGTGCTATCCTCAGCAGCACGTCAGAAGGGCGAGGAAGATAGTCGCTGTGGACGGCTATCTTCCCCACGGGTTGGTCAGCATAGCAGTTATTTTTTCCCGGGGCTCTTCTTTGTTGCCGCCTGTTTCTTCTGCTTGCTGACGTTTTTCGGACTTTTGTCCCCCATACATGGCTCCCTTCTGCGTTCATGGCGCTTCTGCCGATGGTTCCGCTATTATATCACGAGGTTATGGATGGATGTTACGCTGAACCCACAGATGCGCCGCCTGTCCACCATCATGCGCGGCGATCCCGCGAACTCCGATGAGGTTCTGGGCGTGCTCAATCCTGCAGCGGCGCGGTCGCCCAACGGAACACTCTATCTCTTCCCGCGCATCGTGGCGGCGGGCAACTATTCGCGTATCGGGATTGCTCGCGTGGTCTTCGATGACCAGCACGACCCGGTTGCAGTCGAGCGAATGGGGTATGTGCTTGAGCCAACCGAGTCGTATGAACGAAATGCGCGAACCGCTGGCTGCGAGGACCCGCGTATTACGTATGTCGAGGCTCTCGGGCGCTATGTGATGGCGTACACAGCGTATGGTCCACTGGGACCGCGCATCGCGCTCGCGGTATCGAGCGATGTGCTGCACTGGGAACGTCTCGGGCCCATCACATTCACATTTCTGCCGCACTGGCGGGTTGATTTTAACCTGTATGACAATAAGGACGCATTCCTGTTCCCTGAACCGGTGCGCGACCCGCAGGGGCGTCCAGCGCTGGCGCTGATTCATCGTCCGGCGCACATGCAGGGCGGCATACCGGTGGTTCCCGATGGCATCGTTGAGTCGCGCGCCAGCATCTGGATATCGTACTGCCCGCTTGATCGGGTGCAGGCAGATCTGGCAGAAATGCTGATCTGGCGCGATCATTATTTTGTTACAGGCCCACAGGCGTCCTGGGAAGAGGTCAAGATCGGCGGCGGTGCGCCGCCAGTCCGAACGCCATATGGATGGATGATGCTCTATCACGGCGTTTCAGGAACAATCATCGAGCAGACGGATCACCAACCATTTGTGCGATACTGTGCGGGTATCATGATCCTCGACGCCGATGACCCGCGCCGGGTGGTGTATCGCTCACCGGAGCCGCTCCTGGCGCCAGAGATCGAAGAAGAGCGCACCGGTGTTGTGCCGAACGTGGTCTTTCCCACTGCTGTCGATCCGCGTGCGGATGGCACATATGACGTGTACTACGGCATGGGCGATGCGGCTATTGGTGTAGCGCGTCTGGCATTGCACGCGATGTAGCAACCCATGAACATTGCTCTCGATCTGCGCTTTATCAGCGATCACTTTCCGGGGATCGGACGTTACACATTCAGCCTGGCGTCGGCATTTACGACTCTCGATACGTCGCACAGGTTCTTGTTCATAACGACACCTGAAGGGGTCTATCGCCATGCGACTGCAAATACCCGTTACGATCTGACGCACCTGCTCGATTCGCCGCGGGTGCGGGCGCTCGCGGCGCATCCGCCGTTCAGCCTTGCCGGGCAGATCGCGCTGCCCGCGCTGCTGCGCCTGGTGAGCGTCGATGTCTACCACTCACCCTATTATGTGTTTCCCTACGCTGGTCTCTCCTGCCCTGCCGTTGT
>JBEPYG010000114.1:0-11627 GCA_041641515.1 Roseiflexus sp. | reverse complement strand
GCGCCGCCTGCAGCTTGCGGCGTCAAGGTGACCACAGTGGACAGCTTGGCATTCCACTACTTTGCCAGAAGATGGGGAGCTCCCAAGTTCGCCCCCGAAGGACAGGCTCTCGATCTGCTTGCCACTGCCCTGCGTGATGCGCCGATCCCTGCAAGAGACGCGCAGGAGCGTGAGGATCGGCGCACAGCAGTAGAGCGGCTCGGACTCGAGTATCTGCTTCAGGAATTTCTCCAGATCATCGAAGCGCGAAATATCGCCAGTCTAGAGGAATATGTCGCTGCCGAACGCCATGGACGAGGCACGCCGATCAGGGCAGCGCTTCGCGAGGCAGTCTGGTCGGTGTATGTGCACTGGCGTAATCTCATGCGCGAGGAAGGCATCGTGCTGAATGAACAGGTGCGTCGTGGCGCGATGGAGGTCGCTGCCGGTCTCACACCCAAGCCCTACCAGGCTATCGTGATCGACGAAGCGCAGGACCTGTCGCCGGTCGCGCTGCGGTTCCTGCTCAATCTCGTGGAGTCGCCGGAATACGTCTACCTCACGGCTGACGCTTCACAGTCGATCTACCAGCGCGGCTTTAGCTGGAAGCAGGTGCACCGCGATCTCGCGGTGGCGGGTCGCACCATTCTGTTGAAGCAGAACTTTCGCAATACAGCACAAATTCTGGCGGCATGCGCCAGTATCCTAGCAGGCAGCAGCGCAGGCAATGAAGAGAGTGTTCAGCAGACCCCATCAGTTCACCAGGGCAACCCACCACTAATTCGATTACTCAGCGATCCGGCTGAAGAAGCTGAGGCAATCCGCAACTTCTTCTTCGAAGCGGCGCGCCACTACCGTCTGCCTGTTCACAGTGGCGCCGTCCTGTGTACCAGCAGAAAAACCGGCGACGATCTTGCCGGCAAGCTCACCCATCTAGGAATCCCGGCCGTGTTTCAATCGGGCAAGGATATCGACATCACGACCCCGAAAGTGAAGGTGCTGACATTGCATTCCGCCAAGGGGCTGGAATTCCCCTTTGTGGCGATCGTAGGATTGGAGGAGGGACGTCTCCCGCGCATCAGCGCTGATCTGCCGCTCGCGGAAGCGCAGGCGCAGGAAGCGGAACAGCGCCGTCTCTTCTTCGTCGGATGTTCACGCGCTATGCGTGCGCTGCTGGTCTGCGGCTCGCGCGAAGCGCCGTCGCCGTTCCTGGCGACGCTGCAACCACCGGTGTGGGTAAGACTGTAATCATCGCTCTATTTCTGCTGCCAGCGCCTCCTTCAGTGCACCAGCAGCGCCCGGGAGTAGCGGGACGGCGCCGGCGCCGCCGGGGTAGCGTTCGGCGGCGCCTGTACCGGGGTAGAGGATCAGTGCAGCAGTCACCGCTGGTACGCCAGACACGCCGATCGCGCCGGCGTATGCATACGCCTCTGCCAGCGCGTCGGCGGGAATGCCGCTTCCATCGGCGCTCAGGCGGTATTTGGCATCCAGCGCAATGACCCGGGGAGCGCGATCAGGACGGAACATTTCGATAGCAATGTCAGGAATGCGGGTATAACGATCCAGTGAGACAAAGATATCATTGCTGCGTGCAACAGACCGCGGGCGATACCGTGGCTGGTAGCGCAGCGTCAGCGTCCAGCCGTTGAATGCAGCGACCAGGAGCGGTTCATCGGTTCGCAGGGAAAGAGACCAGGCATCGGCATCATCATGGGGAGCGACCAGCAGGGAATGAAAGCGCACATCGACATCCAGGTCGAGCAGTACTCGAAGAACCTGCACAAGACACCATCGCTCATACAGGAGCGGAAGATCGACAACCGACAGATCGAATGGCGCACCAGGGTCGATGATGAGCCCCTGATGCAACGCTCGCCACATCCGGTACACCTGTCGGTACGCAGGATCGCGCCGGATGAGCGGCGTGACGACGGGCGCCTGACGAAGCGCCGACACCTGTGCAAAGAACGGCGCCGCAAGAAGATCGGCGAGTTGTTGGGCGCACTGATCGCAGCGAGTGGCAATGGCGCGGGCGCGCGCGGCGCGGCTGGAAACCGGAGTAATGGACGAATAACGGGCAACGTTGCGCTGCGCCAGTTCCGCGTACCGCCGCGCGCGCCCGCGCGCGAGTTCCAGGGTGTGCTTCAGCAGACGATGTTCAGCAGTGTCATACGTGTCGCGACTGGACTCCTGCACGACCGTGCGCGGTAACACGCCGCCTTCCGGGTGTATCGCGCGCTGGAGATGCGGAACAATTTCTGGCGGCGCAGCTTCCAGATCGCCGTGGAGGGCGCGGTGTAGATCAGTTGCCGACATACCCGTCGCCAGACCCAGCGGAATACGCTTGCTGTCGCGTCGGAGCACGGTGCGTGGACTCGCCAGAATACGCCTGACCGCCTGCGCGAACCGATCGAATGACGAACCAAATACCACACCGACAGTATCAATCCACGAGCATGCAACGTCTTCGCCATGCGCCAGACGCGCCTCGACCGCAGCGCCTGCCAGCACACGCACCAGACCAGGCGCGACTCGTTCGACGTCTTCGAGCAGAGCAAGATACTGTTCTCCGTCGATCTTGCGCGGAATGACCTGCAATCGCCACAGATGTTCGCCAGACGATCGCCGATCAGTGCGCACGACCAGACGGATGGTATGGATACCCACACAGGCGCCAGGATTCCACCCCCAACGCCAGTGCTCATTGCCGGGGCGGAGAAATGGGGACAGAACGACATCATCGACACAGACCTCCAGGGTTGCCCCTGCCGGCGGCAAACAGACGAATTCGACCGGCTGCTGCTCGATGATCACCGGCAGATCGCCATCGCCTTCCAGCGACAATTCAATTTCCAGCGGCGCTGTCATAGATCGAGCACCCCTTCATCGAGCCAGCGTCGCAACACGTCGTGTGCAGCGCGCGCGGCATTCGCGCGATGGCTGATCTGATTCTTGCGCTCAGGCGGCAATTCCGCCAGAGTCGCATCTTCGTCCAGAACGTAAAAGATCGGATCGTACCCAAAACCGTAGTGTCCCCTCGGCTCAAACTCGATGACACCCGGCAGAACGCCTTCGACAAACTCGATGAGACCGCCGGGCAGCGCCAGTGCAATGACACAAACGAAGCGCGCCAGACGCGCATGAAAAGGCACTCCTTCGAGTTTACGCAGCAGAAACGCATTGCGCTCGGCATCCGTCGCCTCAGGACCAGCATAGCGCGCCGAGCGGACGCCAGGTTCGCCGCCCAGCGCCGCCACTTCCAATCCGGAGTCGTCGGCAAGGGTCGGCAGCCCGCTGCGCTGCACGTAGTATTCCGCCTTGATGCGCGCATTTTCGGCGAACGTTGCGCCGGTTTCTTCAACATCATCGTGAATGCCCAGGTCCGATAGTGTGCAGAGATCGAGCGGCAGATCAGCGAAGATCGCCGCATACTCCCGGAGTTTGCCGGGGTTGGTCGTAGCTATCAGCAAACGAGGCATGGCAGTTCCTGCTTCTGGTTGTTCTTATGGCAGAGTAGCCGCAAGCCGATGATATGTCAAGCGTTTGACGTATACCACGCGCTTCGCTAGAATGGCGAGGATTATTCTGTCGGAAGCAAGGAAACCGCGCAATGGAACAGACCGTTGATGTCGAAATGACACGGGCGCGTGGCGGTGCAATGCTGTTTGAACTGGTACGCGCGATGCGCCCGAAGGAGTGGATAAAGAATACGTTTGTGTTCGCTGCTATTGCGTTCTCACAGCAGCGATTGTGGACCCACCTCGACGCAGTTCTGACAGTTATCGCCGCATTCGGGCTCTTCTGCATGGTAGCCAGCGCGATCTACCTGCTCAATGATCTGGTCGATATGGCGAAAGATCGGGCGCACCCGAAGAAGCGCAATCGACCGCTTGCATCGGGACGGCTGAGCCCATATGTGGCAGCAGTCACGGCGGTAGTGCTCGTTACTACGGCGCTTCCGCTCAGTATCATACTCGATATGCAGTATACGCCTCCCGGCGGGAGCGCGATGTGGTTTGGGTACAACTACGACTTTATGACAGTGCTGCTGGCGTATGTCCTTGTGCAAGGCGTCGCGTATTCCTACTATTTCAAACATGTTGTCATTATGGACGTTTTTACCATTGCGGCCGGTTTTGTGCTCCGCGCAGTGGCAGGCGCAATGGTGCTCGATATCGTTATCACCCCGTGGCTGCTGATCTGCACAGGGCTGCTGGCGCTCTTTCTGGGGCTGGCGAAACGCCGCGCTGAACTGGTGCTGCTCGAGAATGGCGCCAGCGCTCACCGCCGCATCCTCGACGAGTATTCGCTGCCGCTCATCGACCAGATGATGTCGATCATCACCGCGACGATCATTATCGCCTATACACTCTTTACCTCAACTGCTGAAACATTGCCGCAAAAACCGTTTCCCATGATGATGATCACCGTTCCGTTTGTTATTTATGCCATCTTCCGCTATCTCTATCTGATCTACAAGCAGAATGGCGGCGGCAGTCCTGCCGATCTGGTGCTGAACGATGTTCCACTAGCTGCCAGCATTGTGCTGTGGGGAGTGACCACCATGACTATTCTGGCAGTGTTTTCATCGTGAAGGAAGTGTAACGACCTAAGCCATATAATATGATCATCTTCGTCAAGCTTGGCGGTTCGGTCATCACCGATAAGACGCAGCAAGAATGTGCAGATGTCGCGACCATTCGCCGTCTCGCGGGTGAACTGCGGCAGGCGCTAGAAGCTGCGCCGGACACGCGAGTCATCGTCGGGCACGGCAGCGGTTCGTTTGGACACGTCTATGCGCAGCGCTATGGCATCCACCGCGGTCTGGCGCCCGATGCTGATTGGATGGGATTTGCACTGACATCTGGTGCGGCATTACGGCTGAACCGAATTGTGGTCGATGAACTGCTGGCGGCTGACATTCCGGCGTTGGCGCTGCAACCTTCGACAACGCTGGTCGCGCGTGGCGGGCAGCTGACTCGCTGGGAAACTGCTTCCCTCGTACACGCGCTAGCGCATCGGCTCGTTCCCGTCATTCACGGCGATGTCGCATTCGATGAGGTTCAGGGAAGCGCCATCATTTCGACCGAGCAACTGCTGGCGCACCTAGCTGCTCTGCCGGCGCTCCAGCCCTCCCGCATTGTCCTGGTTGGCGAATCAGGCGTCTACACCGCCGACCCGCGTCGCAATCCGCAGGCGGAACGGATTGCGCGGATTGACCGGCGCAATATTGCCGATGTACTGGCAGGAACCGGCGGCTCGCACGGCGTCGATGTGACCGGCGGTATGCGCAGCAAAATCGAACTGATGTGGCAACTGGTGCAGGCAATCCCGTCATTGCAGGTGTATCTCATCGGTCCAACACCAGGCCTGTTGTATCGCGCGCTCCTTGGCGATACGAATGTCGAGGGAACGGTGATGACGTATTGAGCAGTGATTATCCGGCAGATATTCATCCATCCTGTACGAAAGTCGTTGCACGATTGCGATCAAATCGTACACCTTACGACGCATATTCCACAGTAAGATAGTAATGAGATGATCCGCAACTGCATCGCGCTATTCTCGTACATGACGGTGAATGATATACGCAACCTTGCCACAGGAGACCATCTATGCCACTGCTCGACATCGTCGAATTCGTCGATCCCACAGGCAGAACGCTGGCTGCGCGCGTTCCACCGAATGGCGATGGTGAACTGCGCCTCGGTTCTCAGTGCATCGTGCGCGAAGGGCAGCTGGCCTTCTTTGCGCGCGACGGACGCTTCCTCGATATGCTCATTCCAGGACGGCACACGCTGACGAGCAACAATATTCCGCTCCTGATCGATTTCATCAAACTGCCATTCGGCAGCAAAAGTCCGTTCCGCGCCGACGTCTATTTCGTCAGCTTGCACCAGCACACCGACCTGAAATGGGGGACGCCGCAACCCATTCCGATGCGTGATGCCCAGTTCGGTATGGTGCGTTTGCGGGCGTTTGGTACGTTCATTATTCAGGTTGCCGAACCTCGCCGTCTGCTGACAGCTGTGGTCGGCACTCGCGGACGCCTGACGGTGCAGGATGTCGAAGAGCAACTGCGCAGTTCGATTATTGCGCGTGTTGCTGATGTGATTGCGGAGCGGATGCGTGAGCGTAAACTCTCGGTGCTCGACCTGGCGACCGAGTATGATGAACTTTCAGAGATGGCGCACGAAGCGTTGAAGGACGACTTTGCGGCGCTTGGGCTGCAGTTGACGCGCTTCTACATCAACACCATCAGCGTGCCTGAAGAACTCGAGCGACGGCTTGATCAGGTCGGCGGTGTGGCGGCATTCGGCGGATTGGGAGACTACACGCGCTTCAAGGCGGCTGAGGCGCTGCACGATGCCGCGCGCACCGGCGGCGATAGCGCAGTTGGCGCTGGCATTGGGCTGGGTGCGGGGATGAACCTGGGAGCGCTGATGGGGCAGGCGCTGCAACAGCAGACGCCCGTGCCACCACCGCCACAACCGACGCCTCCTCCGGCAATGATGACCGCTCCTCCAGCAGCAACGAAAACATGCCCGCAATGCCGCACCGACGTACCGGCGAATGCAAAGTTCTGCAGTGAATGCGGCGCATCGCTCCTCCAGGCTGCATGCCCTCAATGCGGGCACGCCGTTACATCGGGAGCAAAGTTTTGCATCGAATGCGGTGCGACGCTGAGATAACCAGAGTCAAGAATCCGGCTCAAGATAGAAACTGAGCGGATAGCCCGCCTCGCGCGCCGCGTGATGCGCCTCATAGACGCGGCGCTGCGCTTCTTCGTAGGGGAGCGTCACAACGTGCGCCCGACCGTTGTGGTGCGCCTCGAGCATAACAGCAACAGACTGCTCGAAGCCAAGTTCGAAAATCGTCAGCAACACCAGCACAACAAAGTCCATCGGCGTGACATCATCGTTTTCGATGATGACGCGGTATGGACGTTCCAGTTCTTCTTCAGTGACCACCACATATTCGGTCGTCGGAATAGTGGTTGTGAGTGGAACAGATACTTCTGCAGGCATTGCATCACAACTCGTATGCTTCAATCACCAAAAACCAGACGATTTCGGGTTATGTCCCCTGTTTTCATCATACCACACCGGGGGTCGATACGCATGACATGCTTCCAGCGCCCCAAAAAACGTTCACGCTCACGACTCATCCTTCAAACGGTCATCGCTGCCGAAGAGCAGGTTTTGTCCAACCCACCCCATCACCGGCGGTCCGGAGACGCGACGCATCGTTTCGCGGTACCAGGCGTCGTGTTCGGCGGGAGTGCGGAAGACTGGACAATAGTTGCGTGAACTCCACAGACGCAGGAATTCGTGCCGTTCAAGTGTGCGGTTCCCCGGATAGTGCTCCGGCAGACCGTCACCATCACGGTCGATATTATTCGTGGACAGATCGAAGCGCCCCAGCTCGGGCCACTGGGCATCCACCAGGTAGTACTCCTCCCGCACCACCCCGGAAGCATCGCGGTATGGCAGGCTGTACCCCACGAGTACCGTTGCGTGCTGTCCCCACAGACGTAATCCTCCCACATGAAGCGCCGGGTAGATATCGACGATTACCGGCGCCCCACGATCGATCAGTCCGCGTAACACACGCTCGGCATCGGTATGCGAGAGGTTGCCAAAATGCGCGCCATAGCCGCGTCGCCGCAACTGCAGCGCCTTGAGCGGCGGCAGGGTTCCGCCGAGTTTTGGCTGGAAGAGTAAACCTGCCTCACGGATGAACTCGTCCTTCGTAAAGCGCGGTTCGCCGTGCAACAGGTTGAGCGCATTGGCAAGCGAGGTGAAACTGCACTCGTTGAACCCCTGCCCGCCAACGGGCCAGGCGGCGGGATCGGGCGTCGCAACAATGCAACGAACGTATGGCGGATACACGCGGTCCTCCTGCCTCTGGTCCGCATTCACCGAACGATGCGTACCATCGAAATCGTCGCACCCTGCACCGGCGCACCCGTGCATGACTACTGAGCCATTCGCGAGTGAGGGCGCAGATGATGTTCATGTCAAAGGATACCATACATGCACAAAGCAGGAACTGCATCCGCCACACGCGCACCCTGAGCAATCTGGTGACCGTCTGGAGTGGCACAACCTGTCGGCTGGACATGATCATTAGCTGCAGATGGTCTTTCAGGAGTCAACCCGCATGCACTGGATGCCGTCGGGCTGAAGCATTCGGCTACCAGGGCAAAGCCCATCTGCGCGAGCTACGAGGGAGAACCCCGTCGGGGCACGGCGCCGCCGTCAAGACAAGAGCAGATTCCTCAGGACCATCAACCGCCTGCCAGGGTATACCTGGTTATTTAGTTGATCCTCATAAGACCACCAGCGCGCGATCACCGCCGTGAGACCTCAGGGGTCGGGACGTTCCACGTTCCCACGTTCTAGACCCTTGAGGTCAGGGAGAGGGACGTACCAGGCGCATCGACTATCCTGCCAGTGCGGTTCCCTTGCAGATCGTGATCTATGGCGTGAGATCTCAGGGGTCGGGACGTTCCGCATTTGCACGTTTCACGTCCCCACGTTCACCGTTCGACGCCGCCAGACCCTCCACAGCAGACCGATTTCCGGCGGCCCGGTAAAGATGTACGCCAGCCACACCGCCCAGAGCGCAGGCCAGATGTACACGAGCAGCAGCGCAATACCGACCGCCGCCCATCCCAGAACACCAGACACGACCATAGGCGTGCGCGTGTCGCCGATGCCGCGTAGCGCGCCGCCAATCACGAATGTGCCAGCCCAGAGCGGCTGTGCCAGCGCCACAACCTGCACCGCTGTGGCGCCGATTGCGATCAGGTCAGGATCATCGCTGAAGATGCCGACGAGTTGAGGCGCGAACAGCATGAACAGCACACCCAGCCCGCCCATCCAGAGGATCGCCCAGCGCATCGCCACATTCGTCACCACACGCGCCTCTTCCGTGCGCCCGGCGCCAATCGCCTGCCCGACGAGCGCCGTCGTCGCCAGGCTGAAGCCAATGCCTGGCATGAACGAGAGCGAGAGCACGTTGAGCGCAACACGGTGAGCTGCGAGCGCCACGGTGCCAAGACCGACGACAATCGGCGTCAGTGCCGCAAATGAGGTAATGATAATAATCTCTTCCAGCGCGGCGGGCGCACCCAGCCAGAGCACCTCACGCGCTGTGCGCCAGCGTGGTCGCCAGGTTCCCGGTCCGCCGACGCGCACCCGGGGACTGACGCGCAGCAGAATCACCAGGAAGAGTGCAGCGCCGACCACACGAGCTATCAATGTTCCCCAGGCGCTACCAGCCACCCCAAGCGCCGGCATGCCCAGATGACCATAGATCAACCCCCAGGACGCGATCAGGTTCAGCACATTCGCCAGCGCGGTGATCACCATCGGCGTGCGACTGTCGCCGGCGCCGCGCAACACGCTGCCACCGATCAGCATCAGCGCCAGCACAGGAATACTCGCTGCACTGATCGTCAGATATTCTGCTGCAACCGCTGTTGCATCGGGCGCCATACCATATAATGCAACCACCGGCTCTGCGAACAGCAGTCCAGCAAGGGTCATCGGCAGCGACAGTGCAACACCCCAAATCAGCGACTGACCGGCGACCTGACCCGCCCGCACGCCGTTGTTCGCACCAATCGCCTGCGCCACCAGCACCGACGCACCGACCGACAGCGAACTGAGCGCCGCCATGACAATGAACAGAACATTGAGCGCGGCGCCGACGCCTGCCAGCGCAACGACACCGATGCCGGCAACTAGAATGGTATCGGCAATACCGAGTGCGGTGTGGAGGAGGTTTTCGCCAATCGCAGGCAGCGCCAGACCCATAACTCGACGACGCAGCGATGGTCGATCAATGGACTCATTGCGCGCCTCTGCCAATGGCTTAGCGGGAGCAAGCGCATCGGTGGTTGATGGAACGATTTCTGGAACGGTCACACACGTCTCCATCGAGTGTTATCACATCCATCGCATTGCGCTCTCCGCGGCCGTACCCGTAACAAACAAGCGCCCCAACAGGGCACATGTCGGTGAATCTGCCCGCGCAACGCCCTCTGTGTCTTCTAAGTTCTGTGGCGACGACCCCGACGTTCTGTAACCTTCTGCCTTCGTAGCTGCAACGCTCAACATTCCCCCTGCAATCTTCGACTTCTACGCTGTCGTCTGCTGGAAGGATGCTGCGCGACGCCCCATTTCCTCGCGCAGCGCGTGATGATCGTGGGTAATGTAGCGCAACGCGCCAAGATAGAACACAAAGCAGAGCGCCCAGGCAGTGACACAGATCCAAGTAATCGCGGTTTGCAGGTTGTACATATCAGCAATTATGCCCGCGAGAAGCGGCGCCAGCGCTGCACCGCTGTTTTCGATGAAATACTCGACCGCCTGCGCCGTACTGCGCACCTCCGGCACCGTCACATCATACACTGTTGCGATGACGTTGGGCGATGAGAGCGGCATGAAGAGCGCTGTCAGACACATCAGCACAAAGAACGTTGTGCGCGCCTCGATTGGTGTCTGCATTGCCAGATACAGGAAGATTGCCCCCATCAAAACACCGATGCTGGAAACGATAATGCGACCGCGTGTCGTGCGTTTGAACGCCCAATCTCCCAACACACCGCCGATGAAACTGCCGCTCGCCAGGATCAGAATGACGGGGGCGACGGTCAGCAGAATGCTGCTTTCATCGTAACCGCGCTCACGCGCCAGATAGGTGAAGAACCAGTAGGTAATCACATTCCAGGGAAAAACGCCGGCAAACCCCTGGAGAAACACGAACCACATCGTCCGTTTGCCGAGCACCGCACGCATCTCCGTCCACGAGAAGCGAAACTTCGCCATCTCGGTCATCCCCTCAAACTCCGGTTCAGCTTTACCGCGCGGCATTTCGCGAACGCCGAACAGGATGACGAGCGCAACCACAATGCCCAACCCGCCGGTGAAAAAGAAAATCGTGCGCCAGCCGATTTGCGGCGCCAGCATGAGCGCCAGCACCATGCCGATCAGATAGCCGATCGGCTGCGCCAGTTGCAGCAACCCGTACACTTTACCGCGCAGATTGGGACCAAAATAGTCGGCAACCAGCGCGTACATGCCAGGGTACGACGAGTCATCGATACCGGTCGAAGCGCGCGCCGCCAGGAATGCCGGATAGGTGCGCGCCACTGCGCTGAGCCAGGTCGTTGCACCCCAGATGAATGACGCCAGCGCCAGCAACCGCGCGCGGGCAAACCGATCGTACAGATACCCCCAGATCGGGTAGAGCACCGACGCCACTACCAGCGCACCGGTCGTTACTGCCCCCATCTGGGTCATGGTAATGCCGAATTCATCCATGATCGCTGGGGTCAGCGGACCAATCAGCAGTTTATCAGCCTGGTGCAGCAGCATGAAGCAGAAAAATACCGCAATCACAAACCAGCGGTATCCTGGACGGGGGGTGTGCGTCATGGCTATCTCAGATCATCAGAACGGCGAAACATGTCGTGAGCTATTATAGCAGGCACGGACACGTCACAGGCAGGCGCATTATCCACCACCGGCGCGCCCCGCATCGGCGCCCGGTCACCATCATCCCCGCCAATGGTAGGGGCGCCCCTTGTGGGCGCCCCATCATACACGTATCCACCACCGGCGCGCCCCGCATCGGCG
>JBEPYG010000113.1:0-11674 GCA_041641515.1 Roseiflexus sp. | reverse complement strand
ATTCGCCGCGTTGACGCGACCTCGTTGCCCTGCGCGTTAACGGGCGCACCCGGCGCTGGTTCGAGTGGGCGAACAGGTCTGCCCCTTTTCCCAGGCGACTCAGGAGGGGATTCGGCAGTCACCGGGCAACCGCCTCACACCAGCCGGCGGCTCTCTGTATGCTGATGAGCGCCTACGTCGTCTCCATCACCGTCGTTGCCGGTATTATATCAGCCCTGCAGCGAGGATGCAATGCTGATGCGCAGAACACGCGCTAATACGCAACGGCGCATCCGTCTTTGCGCGGATCGGAACCGGCGTGGCGCACCCCTGCTTCATCGACGACGATAATCTGCCCGCCGCCGAAGCCAAACATGCCCTGACGATCAACAACCCGATGACCACGCGCTGCAAGCGCCGCTGCGATCGCCGGATCGTGTTCCAACGCCACGGCATCTTGGCTAAGGTAGGGATCGATCAACTCGAAGCGCGGTGCATCGAGCGCTTCCTGCGGGTTCATTCCGAAGTCGATCATATTCACCAGCATCTGCACATGCCCCTGCGGTT
The DNA here is from genome assembly GCA_041641515.1 of Roseiflexus sp. GTDB lineage: Bacteria > Chloroflexota > Chloroflexia > Chloroflexales > Roseiflexaceae > Roseiflexus. The sequence goes on along the minus strand of JBEPYG010000113.1, from coordinate 11,128 downwards.
GCATAAACCCGCCCATGACGCCAAAACTGGCCCACAACCGGTCGCCGCGCGTGACCATGCAGGGGATGATCGTATGGTACGGACGTTTGCCCGGCGCAACACAGTTCGGGTGGTCTGGATCGAGCACAAAACCGGCGCCGCGATTTTGCAGGCAGATGCCGGTATTGCCCGCCACCACGCCCGAACCGAATCCCATGTACAAGCTGTTGATGAATGAGACGGCATTTCCTTCGGCATCGACCGCCGTGACATAGACGGTATCGTGCCCGCCGGGAAGTGAGCTGGCGCGGACCGATGACAGCGCGCGCTGCGGGTCGATCCGCGCGCGCTGCTCGTCGGCGTGTGCCGCCGAGAGGAGCCGGTCGATCGGAACGTGAACATGCGCCGGATCGGCGACATATGCGGCTGCGTCGGCAAATGCCAGCCGTAATGCCTCAATCTGCAGGTGGAGTGCATCTGGCGTAGCGGGCGCCAGCGCTGCCATGTCGAACCCTTCGAGGATGTTCAGCGCCATGAGCGCCGTGATGCCCTGCCCGTTCGGTGGACACTCGTAGACGGTGTATCCACGATAGGTGATGCTGATTGGCGTTTCCCAGGTCGAACGGTGCGCCGCCAGGTCGTCGAGGGTCAGGACGCCGCCATCGCGTGTGCTGGTTGCTGCAATCGCCACTGCGATCGAACCACGGTAGAACGCATCACGTCCGCCTTCGGCGATCAGGCGCAGCGAGCGCGCCAGTCCCGGCTGGCGGACCAGTTCGCCGGCACGCGGGGCGCGCCCGTGAGGCAAATAGGTGCGCGCCGTATCAGGGTGAGCGGCGAGTTTGGGTTCCGCCAGTGCCCAGCCGCGCGCAATGATTTCGCTCACCGGGAAGCCGTTTTCGGCGTAGTCGATAGCGGGCGCGAGCACCTGTGAGAGCGGCAGACGACCATGCGCCGCCAGCAATTCGACCCACGCATCCACCGCGCCGGGAACCGTCACAGGCAGCATACCGGTCAGCGGGATGCTGGTCAGTCCACGTTCGGCGAATGTGTCGCGGGATAGCGCTGCAGGTGCGCGTCCACTGCCGTTGAGGGCGCGTACTATCCGCGATTGTGCGTCATACACCAGCGCAAACGCATCACCGCCAATGCCAGTGCTCATCGGTTCGACGACGTTGAGCGCAGCAGCAGCGGCAACAACCGCATCCGCAGCACTCCCGCCCTCCAGCAACATCCGCAGACCTGCCTGAGCCGCCAGCGGTTGACTGGTGGCCACGACACCGCGATGCGTCATGACGACGGAACGTCGTGAACGGAAACGCGCACCGGTGAGCGGTGCAAGGTCAACGTGCGACATAGGCGCTCCTTTGGCAGATGACAAAACAGAAACTTGACAACCGGTTTCTAACCTCTGCTATAATAGTCCGTAGTTCCCAAAACAACAAGTTGCGCTCTCGTTTCGATCCATCGGTTCGGCCCCGTCAGCAGCAAGGGAGGGCTGTGGCATGAGTCGTACTGGCGTTCGTGTGGGCAAAACATCGATACGAGTGCAACGTCCGGTTGGAGTGGCGATTCTTGCGAGTGCGGGGGTCGTTTTGGGTATCGTTCTTGCGTTGCTTTCGATGGCGCTGATTGCATACAAAGCGGCGCTCGGCATTCCACTGGCAATGCAGGGGATCGATATAGCGTTCGCAATTGTTGTGCCGTTTACGATTGTCTGGTTTTTCTGGGGGCTGTGGGAGGTTTTGCAGAGCGCCTGGTGGTCGCATGTGATTGGCGGTCCGCTGGCAGTAGCAGGGGTGGCGGCGGCGTTTGCGTGGCGCGGTGCGGTTGTCGCATTGCTGGTGAAGGGCCTTCCCGTTGCGATTCATCACTGGGTCGAGACGGGGTTTGTCTGGTCGGTATGGGTCATCCTGATCCTTGAGAGCGTCACTGTGCTGTATCTTCTGACTGTGTGGAAAGCTTTTGGCATTGGTGCGCCCAAACCGTTATGGGAACGGCGTCATCTGTAGGTGTTGCCCGTGGATTACGACATTGTCGATGCTCATCTTCATCTATGGGATCCGGCTCGTTTCCGCATTCCCTGGCTCGATGGCAGCGATCTACTCAATCGCGTCTACGATGTACAGGCGTTCTGTGAGCATACTGCAGGTCTGAACGTTGCCGCGATGGTCTATGTGCAGGTCGATGCAGCGCCTGCCTATGCGCTGCTTGAGGCGCAGTACATCGCTCAACTGGCGACGCACGAACCGCGCATCCAGGGTATCGTGGCATGGGCGCCGCTCGAAGATGGCGAATGTGTGCGGTCGATTCTGGAGGCGCTGGTTGCTGTCGGTCCACTTGTCAAAGGGGTGCGGCGCATTCTCCAGAGTGAGTCTGATCCGGCCTACTGTCTGCAACCATCGTTCGTTCGCGGCGTCGAGCTGCTGGCAGAGTATGGTCTGTCGTTCGATATCTGCATTTATCATTATCAGTTGCCTGCAGTTATCGAACTGGTGCGGCAATGTCCCGATGTCGCCTTTGTGCTCGACCATATCGCCAAGCCGGACATTCGTCGCGGCGTGCTGGATCCGTGGCGTGAGCATATTGCGACCCTGGCGCGCCTGCCGAATGTGACGTGCAAGATCAGCGGCGTGGCGACCGAAGCGGATCATGCGCGCTGGACTGTTGACGACCTGGCGCCCTATATCTGGCACGTGCTCGAGGTGTTCGGTGAGGATCGCGTGATGTTTGGCGGTGACTGGCCTGTGGCGCTGCTGGCGACCAGTTACCGGCGCTGGGTCGAAACGCTCGCGACGCTGACGGACAGCTTGTCGCCGGAAGCGCAGCGGAAACTCTGGTCTGATAATGCCCGCCGCGTCTACCGTCTCCCTGCAGTTGCACGATAGCGCGCTCCGTGGTATCTTGCGCCTATGTGGGCGCATCTCAACCAGGACATTGATCCAGACGATCCTGCATCTTCGGAGGCGTTACGGCGCATTGTGGCACGCCTCGGCGACTATGCGGCGGCGATTGTCGAACCGCTCAAGGCGCGCCCAACAGGCGCTATCCTTGTGTGTGCGACGAGTCGACGCATCGAGGTGCGCATAACAACGGCGACGAACCATCTGTTGCTGGTGATTGCGCCTGATTCGGATCTGGCGCATGAGGTCTTCTTTCTGCGGATGCTTGCGGCGCACGATCTGCCGGCGCCGCGTCTGATCGCGTATGATCTGAGCTGCACCAGCGTTCCCTTTACCTATGCAATCGAAACGTATACCGGGGGCCTGACGCTCGATTCGCTCGATCAGCTCGTGCTTGTGCGTGTTGCAGGGCGGCAGATTGGGCGTGTGTTACGTCGTGTGCATCGGATTGAGGCGCCTGGCTATGGCGCTCCGATGCCGAATGGCCGCTGGTCGGCGCGGACGTGGCGCGACGCGCTGGTGCGCTGGTTCGAGCAACAGAACGTTCGTGCGCGTGCGGAGGCCGTATTGGGTGCAGACGTGGCTGCAGCGCTCTACGCTGCGACGCTCGATCATCCGGCGCTTGCCTGTGCGCAACCACGTGTGCTGCACGGCGCCATCGATCCTTCGCGTGCAATCGTCACCGTGGGCGAGTCGGTGCAGCTCGAAGGTCTGGTACGTCCCGAAGCGCCGGTTGGTGGTGATCCGTTGTTTGATCTGGCATATGCGCTCTCATCACGCCAGTCGCCGATCTTTCGTCAGGGTGTGCTGGAAGGGTACGAAATGGGAGGCGCGTTAACCGCCGACCACCAGGCGCGCGTGGATCGTCTTCGTCTGCTGATCGATGTTGTGCATGCGCTCGCGCTGGCAGACCCACTGGTGCTTGCGGGTCTGCCAGATGCGGTGATCGCTCGTCTGGAGGCGCTCCTGTGAAGCATGATCGACAGCATGGCAAAGACGGGTTTCGGTCGTTTCCTGGCGCGCTGGCGATCATTCTCACCGGACATATGCCCTACCTGCGTGCTGCCGGTCGTCGTCCCGACGGTGAAGACCCGCTGCACGAGATGATTGCGTATTCGATCATTCCCACGTTGAATGTCCTGTACGATCTGCACGAACGCGGCATGCGTCCATACGTGTCGCTGGCGTATTCGCCGGTGTTGCTCGAACAACTGGCGGATATTGTCGTACAGAAACATTTTGTCGTCTGGATGGAACGCTGGCTGGCGCGCTGCGAGGCGGCGCTGCGGCGCTGGCAGCGTCAACGGCAGCGGCATCAGGCGTATTTGGCGCGTTTCTATCTCGATTGGGGGCAGGGGGTTCTGCGCAGTTTTATCGAGCGCTATGGGCGCAACCTGGTTGCAGCGCTGCGCGAGTTGTGCGTACATGGAACGGTTGAACCGCTGGGAGGCGCTGCAACCCATGCATATCTGCCGCTGCTGTCGCGACAGGAATCGGTGCGTGCGCAACTCGACATAGGGACCCTGACGGTCACCCGCCTGCTTGGTCGCCGACCGCGCGGCGTCTGGTTGCCCGAGTGCGGTTTTCGCATGGGATTAGACCAGGCGCTGCGACTGAATGGCACCCGCTATTTCATTATCGATCCGGTAAGCGTCGCCTCCGATGCCCAGGTTACCTATCTGCGTCCGCGGTGGGTGGCGCCGCGCCGGCTGATCACATTGCTGCGTGCAGTTGATGCGTCGCTCCAGATCGTGTCGCCCGGTATCGGCTATGTTGGCGATCCGCTTTATCTGGCGGCGCGTCGGGACCGTGTTACGCACCTGCCGATCTGGCGAAACGGTGACAGCGATACCGTCGTCGAACCGTATGATCCGTATCACGCATTCCGACGCGCTCAGGAGCATGCCATCCACTTTGCTGAATGGGTAGAAATCGAATTGCGCTCGTTCGCCGACCGTCATGATCGTCCAGGAATCGTAGTCATTCCAATCGATGCAGATGTGTTGGGTCGGCGCTGGTTCGAAGGCGCCGCCTGGCTGCGCGCACTTCTGGAAACTGTTCTGACCCAGCAACCCTTTGCACTGACAACACCCTCGCCGTATCTGCGCGCCTTCCGACCTCGCCAGAGCGTGGCGCTGCGGGACGGATCATGGGGTCCGGGTGGAGATCATTCCGCCTGGAACTCGCCCGCCAGCACTCTGCTCCGTCGCGCTGTCGGCGAAGCGGAGGATCTAGTTGTCGAAATGGCGCGACGCTTTCCCGATGCCCACGACGACAGGGAGCGCGCGCTCAATCAGGCAGTGCGTGAATTGTTGCTCGCACAGTCGAGCGACTGGCTGTTGCTGCTCAGCCGGAATGATGCCAGTGAAGCGCATCGTCCGTGGGAACACCTGGCGCGCTGCGAGCAGATGTGTGCGCTGGCACAGCGCGCCTCGCTTGATGATGCCGATCAGACGACGCTTGCCACTATCGAGGAGATTGATAACCCCTTCACACACCTGAACTACCGTGTCCTGACGGCAGAAGGTGTGGGATGACGTAAGAGACGCAGAGGCGCGTCCCTTCCTGCCGGCAACGATCGGCCTGCGCATCGGCTTTGCTGTGGTTGCCCTTCAGGTGATAATCGGCAGTCCCGCGCGCACCCACGCAAGGATGCCGCCGTTGAGATTGAGCACATCGCTGTACCCGGCGCGCCGGAGCATGTCGGTAGCGACGCTGCTGCGATTGCCCGAACGGCAGATCGCGATGATTGTCGCATCTTTCGGGATGCTGCTCAGTTTCCGTGATAACTGTCCAAGCGGGATGAGCACACTATCGGGAATATGCGCTTCGACGTATTCCTCGTGTTCACGCACATCGAGCAGGTACAACCGATCGCCGCGGGCAAGGCGTTGCTGCACCTCGACCGGCGTAATTTCATCTGGTCGGGGTCGGGGTCGGAAAAAATTGAACATGGCGCTCCTCTACGATACTTTGTGCATGTTGTCACCAGGAATATGATGCATCGAGCGGCTGGGACGTTACAGACGTATGCGTCACAGGCAGGGTGAACCAGAAGCATGCCCCTTTGCCTGGTTCGCTTTCGACACCCATCGAGCCGCCGTGGGACAGCACCAGTTGACGGGCGATGGCAAGTCCGAGACCTGTGCCGCCTTGCGCTCGTGCGCGCCCACGGTCAGCGCGCCAGAATCGGTCGAATACGTGCGGCAGGTCTTCGGGAGGAATGCCAGGACCGGTATCGATCACGCGGATGCAGATCATGTCGGTGTCGGGTGAAGCGCAGCTCGACTGATGCGCTCGTGCAGCGACAATGCGCACCGTTCCTCCTTCGGGCGTGTATCGCAGCGCATTCGACAGCAGATTGTTGAGCGCCTGCGCGATGCGGTCGGCATCTGCCAGGACCGGCGGCAGGCGTGGTTCACAATCGGTATGCAGAGTCACCTGTTTTTCAAGCGCCTGTGCCGTGAACAGCGCGGCGCTCTGCGCGATGATTGCGGAGACATCGACTGCTGCCAGGTTCAGGCGCAACTGACCAGCTTCGGCGAGCGTGAGTTCGCGCAGATCGGCGACCAGGCGACTGAGCAGCAGCGTTTCGTCGTAGATCGTCGTGATCTCATCTTTTTCGAGCGGGAACACATCGTCGAGCAGGGCGCGCAGATTACCCTGAATGACGGTGAGGGGCGTTCGCAGTTCATGGGCAATGTCGGCCAGCAATCGGCGACGCGCCTGTTCCGCTTCTTCGAGACTGGCAGCCATAGCGTTGAATGCTTCGGCAGCGTCGGACACCTCGACCGGACCGGCAACCGGCGCTCGCTGTGTCAGATCGCCGGAAGCGAGACGGTGTGCGGCGCGCGCCAGCCGATCGAGCGGCGCTGTCAGTCCGCGAGCAATGATGACGCCGAGGATTAGCCCAAGCGCACCGGCAAGCAAACCTGCCTGAATCAACGTCTGATTGAGCTGAGCGAGGAAGTGCTGAGCTGCGGCGGAAAGCGCAGTATCGCGCTGCAACCGCGCCACCAGATACCCAACCGTCGTCCCGTCGACGACCACCGGCATTGCCTGGCGCATGTCATCGTGGCTGAGGCGAGGCGCTGACCCGCTCCCGGAGACGCTGGCGTAGACGACGCGCTCTTCGGCGTCGGCAAGGATCAGTTCGAGCGGACCACGCATCATTCCCGGACCACCCGGTCCCATACCGCGCGGTCCCATCCCTCGAATGCTGGCGAAAACCGTCTCGACGCCGTTCCAGGTGCGATGCGTTGCGTAGTAGTCGGTGAGGCGCGGTATCAAATCGAGTTGCTGCACCTGGCTCTGCGCCAGAAACGTGCGAAAATCGGCGCTGGCGCGCGTGTTTGTGAGCAGCGCCGTCACCAGCACACTCAGCGTCGTGACCAGGGTGAATGCCAGCGCCAGTTGAACCCATAATCGTCGGATCATGCGATGACCTTCAGCCGATAGCCCACGCCATACACGGTCTCGATTTTGACGCCTGCATCGACCGACTCGAGTTTACGGCGCAGATTTTTGATATGACTGTCAATCGTGCGTTCCATGCCCTCATACTCATATCCCGGCCCTTCTTCGATCAGTTCTCGTCGCGTAAACGCATGCCCTGGAAGGCTCAGAAAGATGCGCAGCAAATGAAACTCGGTCGGCGTCAGATTGAGCGGTTGGTCTGCTGCCCACGCTTCGTGTCGATCAGGATCAAGCCGCACCCGTCCTGCTTCGAGGATGGGAACTGGTTGCGGCGTTCCGCCGCCTGTTCGCCGCAGAACGGCACGCACACGCGCAACCACCTCGCGTGGATTGAACGGTTTGGTGATGTAATCATCGGCGCCGAGTTCGAGCCCCACGATCCGGTCGGCGTCCTCAACACGCGCTGTCAGCATAATGACAGGCATGGAGGCGAGGTGCGGATCGGCGCGGATCGTGCGGGTCAGATCGACGCCATCGACATCGGGAAGCATCAAATCGAGCACCATCAGATCAGGGCGCTCACTGCGCGCCAGACGGAGGGCAGTCGCGCCATCGTGTGCGGTCAACGTCCGAAACCCGGCATGTTCCAGGTATGCGCTCACCAGGCGCGTGATTTGACGATCATCATCAACGACCAGAATACATTGGGGCATACCTTTATCCTCGCTGCCGAACGCCTATGTATTGTAGCAGAAGCAGGTCTCACCGCGCTGTGAGACCCGCTTCTGTCCACAAAAGGCGCTCAAACCAGGCAGAGCGCGTCGTGTGTTGTCAGCGCTTCCAGCGGGGACCGCGCCCGCCTGGTTGCGCGGTTGGTCCCTGCCCGGCATTATTGGGGCGCTGCCCGATGAGCGGGTCGTGCGCCTGCCGCACCCAGCTGTCAATCGGTGAACTGACCAGGACAGTAATATGGGTGCGCATGCTCGCCTTTGCGTCGTCCGCCTGTTTCTGGGTGATGACGCCGCTCTTGACCAGTGCATCGATGCGAGCAAACTGCGGTGCTACAAAGGCATCGACGATCTTCAGCGGATCAACCCCCTTTGCCAGCGCCACATCCGCGATCGTCGCACCGTTGTACAGCTCGGTCAGCAGCGCCTGGCGCGTCATGCCCAGCGTATCAGCAGCAACGCCGATCAACCCGCCGTCGCGTCCCTGCATCTGCGCGCCGCCGCCTGAGCGAAGCGCCAGAGGTGCGTCTGTGGGGCAAACTGCTCCAGGTACACATGCTCCTGTACCTGATTGCGCTGCAACGGTCGGGATAGTGAAGACGATCGCCGCTACCGTAAGCGCTCCTATAACCCATGCTAGCATACGTGATGTCATTGGTATCTCCTTTCGGATAAGAACCGTTGTCTTTGTGATGGCGCTTGAAGTGTAGCAGGAGAAGATGGAGAACCGATGGAGGTGATGTGCAACTTATCGGGAGTTGCCCACTGGTGACGATCAAACCCGTTCCCGCGCCGATGGCGCTGACATCCGGCAGAGACCCGCTGCGGCGGGTGTGAACGCCTTGGCTATGGCAAGCGAAGATCGCCGTCTGTACCGGACTTGCCTGAAACTCATGAGCTCTGTCTGATCCACAGAACCCTGCAGGCTGCGAGCACTACCAGTTCTGATGAGCCTGTACGGCTTTGGATACAAGCATGGGCTGATAGAGGTCTATCATCCCCGCGCGCCTGCGCCGGCGGGCTTCGCCCCGGTAGCCGCGAGCTTCAGCCCGACAGCATCAGGCTTGCACCGGATTCATTGCTGAAAGACCATCAGCCCGGCGGTCGTGGTGCAAAGTGTACGTTACACCCAATGGTTAATGGTTATTGACACATTGCATTGTGTAACCTCATGTGCTAAACTAGATGAGGGGTTTGGGGTCCAGTAGCTCAATGGATAGAGCACCAGTCTTCGGAACTGGGTGTTGGGGGTTCGAGTCCCTCCTGGACCGCCACTTTTTTAATTTCTGCCGGGATCGCCTGGTCGCCGTCAGGTCTGAGCTGCGACTCGTTCGAGCAGTACATAGTATCAGTTGTTCCTGCACAAATAGCCTGCACATCGTTGTTATATCGTTACCTGCGAGTACGAGGTGCTATGAATGACGAGACGCCGCTCAGCGTATTGCTGATCGCCCAGAGTGATGAAGTTGCAGGCAGGCTCCGCGCAGCATTCGGCGATCTGGCGATCACGCTCGATCATGTGTCCCCTGATCAGGTGTTGTACGCTCTTTCGGTCACTCATGTCGATGTGGTGCTTCTCGATGTCAGCCCGTTCCCCGATGTTCCTCTGGAATTGATTGCATCGATTGTCACGCTGGCGCCGCACGTGCCCATCCTGGCGCTGGTGGTCAACGACGCGGATCCACGCGCGCTGGCGGCGCTGGCAGCTGGTGCGCACGATTTTGTTAGTTCCGAAGCGGCCGCCAGCGCGATCGTGAATCGATTGCGTAGCGCAGCCGCGCATCGTCTGGCGGAAAAAAACGATCAGCCGGTGGTGTTGAAAGATCTTGTCCTGCGCAGCAGTGATGCCGTACTGCTGATCGGTCGAGATGGCCGGGTCAATCAGGCAAATGCCGCCGCAGCCGCACTGTTTGGCGTGCTGACCGAACGGCTGATCGGTGAGCCATTTGGTACGCCAATCGTCTCGAATCTGGCGACGACGATCGATATTCCACGACGGAACGGTGAGTCGATTGCAGCAGAGTTATTTCTGCTCCACGTGCTCAGCGATCAGTCTGATAATGCGTACCTGGCGATTTTGCGCAGCATCTCGCGCCATCATCGCCTCGATGTCGATCTGCATCTGATGATGGCCGCCATTTCTTGCACCAACGATGGCATCGTCATTGCCGATCTTGATGGGATACCGCATTACCAGAATCCTGCGTTTCAAAAAATGACCGGGCTAACGCTCGATGATCTGCGGGTAGCTGGCGGTTTGTTGCGTTTGTATCGCGATGCCGGCATGGCGCGTGCAGCGCTGACCGCCGTGCGTGGCGGGCAATCCTATCGTGGAGAAATGCGCCTGATCAATCGTCAGGGTCATGCGATCAATGTGCTGTTGCATATCGACCCGGTGCTCGATGCGTCGGATCAGGTCATCGCGCTGATTGCAGTGCATACGGATGTAACCCAGCGCAAGCTGACCGAGGATCGCCTGGCATATCTGTCGTCGCACGATCCGTTGACCGGTCTTGCGAATCGGACATTGATGCTCGACCGGCTCCAGCTCGCTTTAGAACGGCGCAGCAGGCGAGACGTAGCGTTATGCGGCATCGTGCTCATCAATCTGGATCGCTTCAAACAGATCAATGATAGCTTGGGGCACGCAGTTGGCGATGAGGTGCTGATGGCAGTTGCAGGTCGCCTGAAGCATATCACTCGTCCTGGTGACACTGTGGCGCGTCTTGGCGGTGATGAGTTTGCTGTTGTCGTCGATTCGATCGAATCGCTGGATGATGTCTGGCGGATTGCGTTACGTATCCAGCAGGCATTGAGTCATCCGATCACCGTCCAGGATCATTTGTTGACGGTTGGCGTCAGCATTGGGGTTGCGATGGATGATGGGCGCGCGCCAGATGCAGCGGCGCTGTTGCGCAACGCCGACACGGCGCTCCACCAGGCGAAGGCGCGTGGGCGGTCACAGATTGTTCTCTTCAAGGAGTCGATGCATACCGCAGCGGCAACGCAACTGCAACTCGAAATCGAGTTGCGGCAGGCGTTGCAACGTCAAATGCTGGTGATGCACTATCAGCCGATCGTCGAGCTTTCGAGCGGGGTGAT
>JBEPYG010000112.1:0-11769 GCA_041641515.1 Roseiflexus sp. | reverse complement strand
CGCCCGCTGTTCTGAACACGGTACTCGCCAACGCGCGTCAACGCCATGACTTCGGGCATGCTCTCAAAGGCGAACACCGTTGCGACGCCGGCCTGATCGATCTGCGCTTTCAGCCACTCCGCCTGCTCGCGCATATTGATCAGCGTTATGAAGAGAACGTCCGCCTGTCTGATAGCATCAGCTAGCGCTGGATCGCGCTGTTCAACGTGCCCATCGTGGAAGCGCAACAGGCGCACCGCAACACTCGACTGGCGCAGGTTGCGTTCGACTTCTTCCCAGATATGAGCGTTGAATCGCTCCATGCCGAGAATGAAGGTCAGCGTTTTCATAAGCGTTCCTCGCTGCAACATCGTGACAGACAGTGCGCAGTTCCAGTATAGCGGCACGTGGTAGAAGGTGCAGCGCTCCAGCGGAGAAGAGCAGCGCGTCATGGGTTAAGAAGACACAACCATTGTTCGAGGATCGTCGTGCGTGGATAGTGAAGAATGTATGTAGAGGGTTTGTACAGCGAATGCGGAACAGGCGTCTTCATCTGAACGGGGATCCACTGCTGCCGTCAAGCTCGTGGTCGTTCAACCCCATGTTTCCGGTCTCCGCCAGCTGCCATGGAGCTGACGCCCATGGCGCCCAGGACTAAACTCGCCAGCGCAGGCGCGCGAGGATGACGCTGGCGCCGTGGCGCTGAAGCTCGCAGCTACCAAGACACAGCTCGCCGGCGCGGGCGCGCGGGGATGATGTCCTGGCAGACCATGCGCCTCGTCAGGATGGCTAGCTGCGCGCTGGTAGGCCGTGCCTCTGGCATGCCTGCGCGCTCCGGGGGAGAACTCCGTCTTCACATCACCCCTTCCCTTCCCCGCCGCCAGCGAACATCGCACTCGCTGCGGTCACCAAGCGCACGTCGAAGGATGTCGAGCAGCGTGGCGCTGGCGCCGCGCTCGGCAAGCAGCGCCAGCGTGTCCTGGTTGATGTAGAAATCAGTATCTTCGGTGCTTTCAAGCTCCAGGTTATCGAACAACACACGCATTTCCGCACCGGTCACGACGCCGAGCGGCTCATCACTCTGCGCATCGGCGATGGTGAACAGTTCATCGTCCTTGAGCGGCGGGCTGAAGAGGTCGGCGATGTTGATACGCAGCGGCAGCACCCGGATGGGTGGTGTTGATTCTTGCAGTGTCACCGGTTCGTCCGCTTCTTCGTTGAGGAGAGTCTCGACAATCACACGCGCTGCATCGGGACGACCAATCGCGCGGGTGTTTTCACGCATGCGCGCCAGGCGTTCGGGGTTCTCGAGCAGGCGGTCGATCTTGTACGCGAGTGTGGTCATCTGGTTGCAGCGCAGCGCCACACCTTCCTCGAGCAGATGATCGCTATTGCGCTCCTCCTGACCGGGGATCGGCGCAATGATCACCATCGGCAGACCGGCAGCCATCGCTTCCGATGAGGTCAACCCTCCAGGCTTGCCGATCAGGATGGTCGAAATCTTCATCAGCGCCGGCATCTCACCAGTAAATCCCAGGACCCGAAACCGTTTCGCCTGCGGCGCAACTAGATCGACTAGTTCGTTCCGCAACTCTTCATTCCTGCCGCATACAATGATGACCTGCGACGGCGTGCGCATCTGCAGAATCTGCTGCACTGCTTCACGCGCGGGTCCCACTCCCGCTGCACCGGCGGACAGCAGCAGGATCGGCAGATCGGGATCGAGATGGTAGCGCGCCAGCACCTCATCGCGATCAATCCGCTCCTCAAAGACTGGATCAACCGGGATGCCGGAGACGGTAATCCGCTCCTCTGGCAAACCCAGCGCCATCAGGTGAACCTTCGTTTCCTCCAGCGCCACGAAATAGCGGTTGAACCGCGGGCTGAGCCACATCGAGTGGAAATCGTAGTCGGTCGTTACAATGGCAAGGCGGGTGTTAATGGCTCCATCCGCTAGTAACTGCGCAACAATACCCGCTGGCATGAAATGCGTACAGACTGTGATGGTTGGCGCAAATTCACGGATTAGTCGTGAAAGCGGGTCGGCGTTGATACGGTCGAGCAACAGACGAAAGGCATCAGTCTTCCACGGCTCGTCGCTCGCCTGATACCACCATCCCAGCAGGTATGGACGTTCCTGCACCAGATGCAGATAGAGGTCGGAATAGAAGGCGCGGTACAGTTCATTCGTCCGTTCGAGGGCATCGATGTTGAGCAATTCCTCGACCTGCGGTGAACGCGAGAAGACCTTCTCCAGCGCAGCAGCAGCGCTCTTGTGTCCCGAACCGGCGCTGGTGGAGAGGATAAGAACACGGTGTTTCACGAAAGATTTCCTTCGGACAGGGAGTCGTTCTCAAACTGTCGGTGTCCTGGAGTGGTATGGCAGGCCGCGCTGCACCGTATGATCCCGGCATTCACTGAACCTGTTGCACCGCACCGTTGAACATGAGATATTGTACACTATGCGGCGCTGAGGTGAAAAGAGCCGCCGGGTGTGCAGGCGGCTCTGCGTGCATCCCCGTCTGCTTTCATCGCAGCGGTGTGCGGCGCAGCCGCACGAAAGGCTGAACGGCATCAAACGTAGAAGACGAATCGCCAACGGGCGCGTTATCGATAACTGCAGGACGTGGGATGAGCATGGCCGCACTGAAAACCCAAATGTCAAGTATGGATTTTCAAGGATCTACTGGTGATCCGTTGCAACCCGCACCCACCCGACAACGATGGCGTCCTGTCCGGCGATCGGAACAGAACGACCGGTTGCCGGGTCGTACAGAACCAGGAGCAGACGGTAGTCGCCGGGTGGTGTGGCGGCATCGAGCGTCAGCGGAATGTCCTGCCGTACTGCTTCGCCAGGCGCCCATGCAGGCACAAGCTTCCAATCGCCGGTCGCACCGTCCCACTGCGCCCATTTGCGATTGTCTTCATCCAGCGCCTGGAGCGACACCATTGGCAGCAGATCGAGGTTCTGACGTTCATCCGTTGCACGCCAGTAGACCTGGACGTTCAGTTGTTCGCCGGGCGCAAGCGGCGCTGCGGGTGTCACGCCAGGCGGGGGCGCCCGGCGCTCGAGAACGATCTGTTCGAGCGCCAGGTCCAACTCGTCGCATATGAGCGGTGCACCGTCGAGAAGCGCCCGCTGATGCGCGGGGAGCAATGTGGCGTCAAACCGAGCGCGGACAGTTTCAACCGAGAAGGCGACCGGCTCGAACAGCGCCACGTCACCGCCGACGACTGTCATTGTGAAGAGCGGCGCCTGCGCCACGATCGCGCTGCCACTGTAGATCGCCAGCACGCCGAAGTAGCGACCATCAGGGGGACGTGCGGCAATATCAGCTTCCAGGAGTGGCGTGGGAATGCTGTTGATCCGTGCTTCGGAAGCGCCGCGCGACAGGTCGAGCGCCACACGCCAGTCGCCTTCCAGCGGCGCAGCTGCCAGCACGCGCACGATGCGCACCGGCGCATCGAAGGTGTCACGAACGATCGTGACTTCGTAGCGCAGTGCATGCCTGCCCGGATTTGCCAGACGTGTGGTGATGAATACCTGATCACCCTGCTGCTCGCTGATCGCGCTCCACGCCACATGCGCCGCATCGAGTCTTGCGGAGACAGACGGCGCCGTCTCGGTTGGGCGAATCACCGCACGCACGAGCGCTAGAGGCGTCGATGGCACGATGTGCGCCGCCGACGTGAGCGGCGCTTCGATGGTCGAGATGCCCGCTTCCAGTGTGACCGTTGTGGTTGCCTCGTTCTGGCGCAGTGTTACAGTCTGCGGTTCCAGAGTCGCCAGCGTCAGGTGCAGCACAGAAGACTGAGGCGCCTCCACAATCAGCGGTTCTTCAGGGGTAAACACACGGTTCTGCCCGGCGCGCCGCCAGATCGCCAAGGACGCGGGAGATTTCGGATCGACCGAAGCAGTTACATGACTTTCACTGCGTCCCGGCAGAAAAACGATGTCACGCGGCATTTCGTACAGTGCAATGGCGCTACTCCGCCAGACCTCCTTCGCGCCAATATCCAGAGGCCAAGGGTCTTCACGCGCCGCCAGCACCACATAATCAGGCGCGCCGCCGGGGGGCCAGAAGGACTGCGAGGCATACGCAGCGGAAACCCGTCCCCAAATCGTTTTGCCATACAGCATCGTCGCCAGCATCCCATTGATCGGTCCAGTTAGCGTCTCGTCACCGCTCAACAGCACAGTCGCGCCACGCGGCAGTTGCGCCGCTACCCGGTCGAACGCGGCAATATCGCGAGCGAAGATTGCCGGTCCGCGCATATGGTCGGCAACCGTCAATGCTTGCGACCAGCCGGTGCAGACAAGGATCAGCAGGACGGCTCCGGACGCTAGAAAGACTCCCGCGCGTCGGAGATGTCTGATGCTTTCCACCCCATACGCCACAAGCCCCCAGAAGAGAAATGAGGTGTATGCAGCACCTTTCATGTAGCCGTACTCATACGGTCTGCCGATGCGTAACCAGAGCAACGCAGCTACCATTGCCAGCACTGCTAGCGCCCAGCGGAGCCGGATGCTCTCCCCGGCGACGGGTTCGCTCCTCTGCCATCGCGGAGACGCCAGCGCAGCCAACGACAGCAGAGCAACCGCCAACAACGCGGCGCCAACCAGAAGTGTCGGAGGTTGTTCTCCGCCGGTCGTCAGACGGAACGCAGTTAATCCAAGGATTTCATCTATACCGACGAATCGATCCGGACCTATTTTTGGCTCGATCAGCGAATAGCGAAAACTGAACCCTTCGAAGTAATCCAGTATTGCGAGTACAGACACGACGACGGTCAAACCCGCCAGCACCAGCGCTGCCTGTATCAGTGCCGGTAGCGCAGGACTCGCCTGCGGCAGACGCCACGACTCGATCAGGCGCGCCAGACCCGCAGCAACGATCAGCGGCGCAGCAATGACCAGCGCCGGGTAGTACGCGATAGGGAGGGACGCAAAAACAATTGCCGCCAGGACTGCTACACGCCACGCCGCTCCACGACGCTGCGCCAGATCATCGACCGCTGCCAGCCCAATGGTGGGTGTCAGCGCCAGCAAACACCAGGCGGACATCTGCATCCCGAAATTGAAATAGCCGATCCAG
Source organism: Roseiflexus sp. (assembly GCA_041641515.1). GTDB lineage: Bacteria > Chloroflexota > Chloroflexia > Chloroflexales > Roseiflexaceae > Roseiflexus. The sequence goes on along the minus strand of JBEPYG010000112.1, from coordinate 6,694 downwards.
AGCATGAGCGATGCCAGCGCAGTTAGTGTCGCGCCGAGGAACGCACCGGCTCGCCCTGTTCCCATCGTTGCACGTAGCCAGACATACACTGCCATTACAGCAAGCGCACGCATGAACGCAATGACCGGCACAAACGACCCTAGCGCGCTGGCGCCGCTCAGGATCATCACCATTCCATGGAGCACAGAGAAACCGAGTGTCAATCCGATTCGCGGCGGGTGTGCTACCAGGTCCCGCAATAGACTCTGCGGCGCTTCCGTAATCCGAGGCAGAGGATAGTCAATCAGGTGCTGCGCCATTGGCAGGTAACTCTCAGTATCCCACCCACGTCCGATAATCGTCGGGTATCCGTAACTGAGCAGCGGCAGGATGCCGGTCAGCAGCGCCAGAACCGGCGGGACGAGCGCCTCCGGTTGAGCGCGCAACCACGCCAGCGGGCGCGGCGATCCCCCGGAGCGCCAGGCGACAATGTTCAGCGCCGTCGCCCCAGCCAGCACGACGACCAGCGTCCAGCGCAGATTCAGCGCCAGACTCGCCAGCATAAACCCGCTCCAGAGCAGGATGGCATAGCCAACTAGCGGCGCCAGCGGAGCGCGGAACGCTGCGAGTGATGAGGGCAGCGCCAGCCGCGCCGCACCCCAGCCGACATAGCAACACAATGCTGCTGCAACAATCAGAACGAAGCTCAGTTCGGCAATAAGCGGCATGATACCGGATTACTCTGGCAGCTGGCGAGGAAACATCCTGGCATACACATTCGCAAGCGCCAGGGTGCAGTCGATAGCAGGGAGATGCACGGGGTCATGAAGGTCGAACATTTCGGTCACAAGCTACTGGTCATCAGAAGAGCGCGCAACATGTTCAACGTGCAGATTACGCTATGATACGAGCATGCCGTCATGGTGGTTTAGATTCCTGTCATTCGCGGTCTGGCAGCACCTATCATACGGGGAAACTGGCGGTTCTGCAAGCAGGAGCAGATCGGAGTCCGCCCCTGCGCTGAAGCTATAGCGATACGCGAGTTCTGTCGATGCCCTTGATGCGAACCCCTTGCGCCAAAGTCTGGTATGATAGAAGCAGTCTATCGCTTCGCACACCAGGGATCGACCGATGGCTGCCAATCGTTTTGCATTCTTCAACGGGGAGTTTATCCCAATCGAACAGGCGCAGGTCAGTGTGATGACTGCGGCGCTGAACTACGGTCTTGGCGTCTTCGAGGGCATTCGCGCCTACTGGAACGCCGACGACGATCAGTTGTATGTCTTTCATCTTCGTGAACACATGGAACGCCTGAAACGTTCAAGTGTGATTATGTTCATGGACCTGCCCTACAGCGTCGATGAACTGTGCCGGCTGACCGTCGAATTACTGCGTCGCGAGGGGTTTCGCGAAGATGCCTACATCCGCCCGCTGGTCTTCAAAAGCGACCACACAATCGCCGTCCGGCTCAACGGCATGACCGACGCGTTTGCGCTGTATGCCGTTCCCTTCGGCCAGTACATTCCAGGAACAGCAGTGCGCGCGTGTGTATCGTCTTGGAGGCGCATCGAGGATAACATCATGCCGTCGCGCGCGAAGGTTTCCGGCGGGTATGTGAACTCGGCGCTGGCGAAGACCGAGGCGCTGCTCAACGGCTACGACGAGGCAATTGTGCTCGGCGGTGACGGGCAGGTCTCGGAGGCGAGCGCGGCAAACCTGTACATTGTACGCAACGGCGCACTGATTACACCGCCGATCACCAGCGATATTCTCGAAGGGATCACCCGGCGCGTGGTGGCGCAACTGGCGCAGGCAGAGTTGCATGTACCGGTCGTCGAGCGCCCCATCGACCGCACCGAGTTGTATGTTGCGGAGGAAGCTTTCTTCTGCGGCACCGGCGCCGAGGTCAAGCCGATTATCGAGATCGACCGGCGACCGGTGGGGAATGGCGCCGTTGGTCCGATAACCGCACGCCTGGTGGAACTGTACAATGCCGTTGTGCATGGACGTTTGCCCGCCTACCGTGACTGGTGTACGCCGGTGTACACGAACGAGGGAGTATGACCATGACCGAGGCATTGCTGATCGAGGCGGTTCGCACGCCGGTCGGGAAGCGGGGGAAAGCGCTGCGTGACATCCATCCCGTCGATCTCCTCGGACAGCATATCGCTGCATTGCTGGCGCGCGTCGGCGTCGATCCCGCCGCCATCGACGATGTGATCGCCGGATGTGTGAGCCAGTCGGGGGAGCAATCCGCCAATATCGCGCGCAATGCCTGGCTTGCCGCCGGTCTGCCCGAGTCGGTTCCGGCAACCACGATCGACCGGCAGTGCGGTTCGAGCCTCCAGGCAATCCATTTTGCGGCACAGGGTGTGATGGCAGGCGTGTACGACTTGGTCATCGCCGCCGGCGTCGAATCGATGACTCGCGTGCCAATCGGTGCATCGATTGCCGTTGGACCGGGAACGCCGCTCAGTCCTGGACTGGCGCAACGCTACGGACTGGAGCGCGGCTGGTTCGACCAAGCTCGCGGTGCGGAGTGGATTGCGCGCGAATGGCGCCTCACGCGCGACGACCTCGACCGATACAGTCTGCGCAGCCACCGCCTGGCTGCCGACGCACGCGCCGCCGGTCGCTTTGCGCCCGAAATCATCCCGGTCGCTCTGCCAGAAGGTGGGGTGTTCGACGCCGATGAAGGCATTCGCGCCGACACATCGGCAGAACAACTCGCCGCACTCAAGCCGGCTTTCCCCGACCTGGAACTGATCACTGCCGGCAATGCCAGCCAGATTTCCGATGGCGCCGCTGCTGCGCTGATCGCTTCTCCTGCAGCAGCACGCGCTCTGGGACTACGACCACGGGCGCGGTTTGTCTCTTTCGCAGTCGTTGGTGTCGATCCGGTCACCATGCTGACCGGACCCATCCCGGCGACGCGACGCGTGCTGGAGCGCGCGGGGCTGAAGATCGACGACATCGACTTATTTGAGGTGAATGAAGCTTTTGCACCGGTGGTGCTCGCGTGGCAGCGGGAAACCGGCGCACCCTGGGAACGGGTCAACGTCAATGGTGGCGCAATTGCGATTGGTCACCCACTCGGCGCGACGGGCGGTCGAATCGTGGCGACCCTGCTGCACGAACTGGAACGGCGCGGTGGACGGTACGGGCTGATCGCCATCTGCGAAGGCGGCGGCATGGCGAATGCGACGGTTATTGAGCGCTTGTAAGCAGCTGCTTCACTCCGCGTCGAACATCGCCTCAACATCCACCGCAAAGCTCTCGAGCAATCGGGAGGCAGCCTGTTCGCCGCGGCGGAACACGCCGAACGTTCGGTATCCGTTATGCTCCAGAACCAGGACAGTGAGCGTTTCGTCCAGGGGACTGACGATCCAGTATTCAGGTATGGCCGCTTGAGCATAGTCACGCAGCTTCTCGACCGTGTCGCGCTCCGGATTGTCAGGGTTTACACCCCGATAACGCCGTCGGTAACCTCAATGAGATGATTGGTCTGCCGGGTGAGGACGAGGTACTGCTCTGCGCTCCAAAGACCCTGCCGGGTGTCCAGGTCGATGTCAAGACCATCGGCGACGCGCACCAGGCGCAACTGACCTGTCGATGACGGGGCGTGCATACACTTAGCCGCAAAGGTAGAGATGATATATCGTTTGCACGAAGATTGCTTCTCAACATCTCGAATGCGCATTGCGCCAGTCGTGCATCGGTAGTGTAGTCGAGCGTTCCAGGCGGCGTAAGATGGACACCGTGCTGCACTGCTCCTCCCTGGTTCTCAGTTCTCAACCATCTGTGCACATTTCTCTCTGTTTCTCACCATGACGCACGTTGCGCATTTCCTGATACTGATGTAATATCCTGAATAACTCCAGAGGTTGCGACGTAATGTATGCTCCGTCCTTTTTTGCGCCGCAACCTGCCACAGGACAGGCATGTTCTACAAGGGGGAAAGATTATGTCTAAAAAATGGGTCTACCTTTTCACCGAAGGTAAAGCATCGATGCGCGATCTTCTCGGTGGCAAAGGCGCTGGCGTGGCTGAGATGACCCGTACCGGTGTTCCCGTTCCTCCCGGTTTCACTATCACCACCGAAGCTTGCAACGAATACTACGCACGAGGCAAACAGTTCCCCGAAGGATTATGGGAGCAAACTCTCGAAGCGTTGAAGGTGATCGAGGCGCAGGTTGGCAAAACGTTTGGCGATCCAAGCAATCCATTGCTCGTATCGGTTCGCTCCGGTGCACGCGAGTCGATGCCCGGCATGATGGATACTGTTCTCAACCTTGGTCTCAACAAAGAGACGCTTGAAGGAATAGCCCGTCTCACCAACAACCCGCGTTTCGCCGCCGACGCCTATCGGCGGTTCATCCAGTTGTTCGGCAAGATCGTGCTCGGCGTCGATGGCGAAAAGTTCGAGCACGTCATGAGCGAGGCAAAAGGCAAGAATCGCCAGGATACCGATCTGACCGCCGAAGAACTGATGCGGATCGCCGAGACGTTCAAGGCGATCATCAAAGAAGATACAGGGATCGACTTTCCTGAAGACCCCTATGAGCAACTGCGCATGGCGATCACAGCTGTCTTCAACTCCTGGATGGGACGTCGCGCCGTTGACTACCGTCGTGTGTATAAGATCCCGGACACACTTGGCACCGGTGTCAACGTGCAGATGATGGTCTTCGGCAATATGGGCAACGATAGCGCGACCGGCGTCGCCTTCACGCGCAACCCGGCGACCGGCGCCGATGAACTGTACGGCGAGTATCTGGTCAACGCGCAGGGCGAAGATGTTGTGGCTGGCATCCGCACGCCCAAACCGATCAGCAAACTGCGCGAAGAAATGCCCGAGGTGTACGAGCAGTTCTCCGAGATTGCCAAGATGCTCGAGCGTCACTACAAGGATGTGCAGGACGTCGAGTTCACCATCGAGCGCGGCAAACTCTGGATGCTTCAGACACGCAACGGTAAGCGCACCGGCATGGCAGCGGTGAAGATCGCCGTCGATATGGTTAATGAAGGGCTGATCGACAAACGCACTGCGCTACGTCGCGTCCAGCCGGAGATGCTCAACCAGTTCCTCTTCCCGATCGTCAACCCCAGTGCCGCCGAGAACGCCACCAGACTCGCGCGTGGTCTGGCTGCCGGTCCTGGCGCTGCACAGGGACGAGTCGTGCTCGATCCCGACGAAGCGGCAGCACGCTCCGAGCAGGGTGAGCGTGTTATTCTGGTGCGCACCGAAACAGCGCCGGAAGATTTTCACGGCATGGTCGCGTCCCAGGCGATCCTGACAGCACGCGGTGGTTTGACCAGCCACGCAGCAGTGGTGGCGCGCCAGCTCGGCAAGTGCTGTGTCTGTGGCTGCGGCGACCTGGAAATCGACTACAAAGCCGGCACGGTGCATGTGCATGGAACCGATATTGTCCTGAAGGATGGCGACTGGATCACGGTCGACGGTCACTCCGGGTGGGTCTATGCGGGCCAGGTCGAAACGCAGGAAGCCGAGGTCATCCAGGTCATTCGCGGCCAGATGAAGCCGGAAGACTCGAAACTCTACAACTACTTCACCACCTTCCTGAGCTGGGCCGATGAAGTGCGCCGTCTGGGCGTGCGCGCCAATGCCGACACGCCAACCGATGCGCGCATGGCGCGGCTCTTTGGCGCCGAAGGCATCGGTCTGTGCCGCACCGAGCATATGTTCTTCGAAGGCGACCGCATCGATGCTGTGCGTGAGATGATTGTCGCAGACACACCCGAAGAACGGCGCAAAGCGCTGGCGAAGATTGAGCCGCTGCAGCAGGGAGACTTCGAAGGCATCTTCGAAGTGATGGACGGGCTGCCGGTAACCATCCGCACGCTCGACCCGCCACTCCACGAGTTCCTGCCGCACGGCGATCGTGAGATCGAAGAACTGGCGCATAAGATGGGCATCGATCCTGCCCGTCTCAAAGCGAAAGTCGAGAGTCTGCGCGAGGCAAACCCGATGCTTGGCTTCCGCGGGTGCCGCCTGGGTATCGAATATCCAGAAATCACCGAGATGCAGGCGCGTGCGATCTTCCGTGCAGCAGCTAACTGCCAGGCGCGTGGCATCAACGTGCATCCCGAGATTATGATCCCACTCGTCGGTGATGTGAGCGAACTGCGCATGCAGGGCGATATTGTGCGCCGCGTCGCCGATGAGGTGATGGCGGAAACCGGACAGAAGATCGACTATCTGCTCGGCACCATGATCGAAGTGCCACGCGCGTCGTTGACTGCCGACAAGATTGCGACCGTTGCCGAGTTCTTCTCCTTCGGCACGAACGACCTGACCCAAACAACATTCGGGATGAGTCGCGACGATGCCGGGCGCTTCCTGCCGCTCTATGTCGAGCAAAAATTGCTGAAAGACGACCCGTTCGAAGTGCTGGATCAGGAGGGTGTGGGGCAACTGGTGCGTATGGGTGTCGAGCGCGGACGCAGCACCCGCCCCGATTTGAAGACCGGTATCTGTGGTGAGCACGGCGGCGAACCGGAGAGTGTCAAGTTCTGCCACCGCGTCGGGCTAAACTATGTGTCGTGCAGTCCGTACCGCGTTGTCATCGCCCGGCTCGCAGCGGCACAGGCAGTTCTCGAGGAGCAGAAATAGACGGCGTTACGCTCAGGGATGGAGATGTTACACTGCAACGTCTCCATCCCCGAACCACCGAAACTGACTACCAGTACGCAC
>JBEPYG010000111.1:0-11771 GCA_041641515.1 Roseiflexus sp. | reverse complement strand
GGAGGCGCCTCATCGGTGATTTGCGTCTGTGTCTTGCCATCGCGTTCAATGCGCAAAATTTGCCCTCCGGCGAGAACATAGAGCGGCGCAGGGAGCAGGGCGGCGCCTGCTTCCGGCGTAGAGGACAGCGCGGGCAGGGTGGCCGCGATGGGTGTATCTGCTGGCGGTTCGGTGACAGATGGCGCAGCGGTTGGTGCGGTTGTGGCAGGAACGGCAGTCGGAGCGGACGTAGATGCTCCGGCGCACGCGCTGAGCAGCGCAAGCGATGCCAGGAGCGTGCAGATCGCGCTAGAAAGTCGGGCATACGACATGAAGTTTCTTCTCTCTGATGTGATAAGGTACGGACGCCACGAGAAAGCATGTGACGTTACGGAGACTTCTGAACCAGGATTTCACGCGCCAGTTCCATCCCGCGCAGCAGCTGGATATCGCCGCTCTGCTGCAGTTCTTCTGGACTGAGTGCTGCCGCTTCGGAAGGGGTCAGCGGCGCCGTACCCGGCGCCAGCGCGATCAGTTCGTCGGGCTGAATGCCGACACCGCGCACCACCTTGCCCTGCGGCGTCAACCACTGCGATGTGCCCAGGCGCACCTGTGCGCCTCCTTCCAGATCGAATGGACGCAGAACCGTCGCCGTTCCAAATGTTGCCTGACCAATGACACGTGCACGTTCGTTCTCCTGCAGCGCGCCTGCCAGAATCTCGGCAGCACTGGCGCTGTTGCCGTTCACCAGCACGACCAGTGGAATGTTGATTGCCAGTCCTCCCTCGCTCGTGGTGTACGGACGGCGAGCGCCGTCACGGTCTTGTTCAATCAGAACGGTCGTTCCTTCCGGCATGAACTGGCTCGCGACCGCTACCAGTTGCGACACCAGACCACCAGGGTTGTTGCGCAGGTCGAGGATAATTGCCTGCGCCTCCTGTGAGCGCACCTCCAGCAGCACCTGTTGCAATTCGGTGCCGGTGCGCTCGGCAAAGCGATTGATCTTGATCAGCGCAATGCGGTCGGGCAGCATGCGCCATGTGACGCTGGGAACATTGACCTCCTCGCGCGTGATGGTCACATCGAATGGCGCAGCGATACCGGCGCGCTGGATCGTCAGCACCACCTGTGTGCCCTTCGGTCCGCGCACCCGGTTGCGCAACTCCTCGACCGTCACCCCACGCACATCGACGCCATCGACACGCATGATCAGATCATCCGGGCGCAACCCGGCGCGCTCGGCGGGTGAGCCTTCGATCGGCGCAACGATCCGCGGTTGTCCGTCGCGCACATCGATGTAGGCGCCAATGCCCTCGAACCTGCCGGAAAGCGCCTCGCGCTCCCGGCGAGCTTCATCGGCATTCAGATAGCGGGTGTGCCCCTGATCCCCCAGGCTGTCGAGCATTCCGCTGATAGCGCCATCGCTCATGCGCTGCGGATCAATCGCAGCGGGGTCGACAAACTGATCGCGGGCCAGTTGCCAGACACGCCAGAAATTCGCCAGTGCAGCGCATTCCTCCGCCTGGAGCGGGCAGGGGGTCGTCAGGCGCAATGCCAGAAGATAACCGCCTCCCATGCCCAGCGTCAACACAAACGCCACCAGCGGCATCACCAGCCAGATTGGGAGTTGGAGACGGAATATGCGTTTGAGGATGTTCATCGCTCTGCCGTTTCGTATGTATACCATTTTGCATGTGGTATTATACGCCGTATGGCTTTACCATGGTTTCCTACAAACACAAACCCGCGACTTCTTCCGCCGTATGCCCATCTCCAGCCGACTCCGCCAGTCGGACGCGAACCGGATTAAGCACACATATGAACTCGTCCTTGTACGCCAGTGCTGTAATAACTACGTCTCGACGCTTGATTGCCAGAAGCGAGGCTCTCTATGTCTGAGTCGGAAGACATTCCGCGAGTTGCCCCTGAAATTCGTATTGCCGACCTGGTCCTGCCCAACCAGGCGAACAACCTGAATACCATGTTTGGCGGCGAGGTGCTTTCACTGATGGACAAGGCTGCCGGCATAGCAGCGTTACAGTTCTGCCGCAAAATTGTCGTCACCGCGTCAACCGAACATATTGATTTTCGCACGCCGATCCACACTGGCGAGATCATCGAGGCGCTTGCCCGTGTGATCTATGTTGGCCGCTCGTCGCTCATCGTTCGCGTTCACATTTATGCTGAACATCCACTGATCGGCGAACGCCGCCTCTGTACCACCGGCTATTTCAGCATGGTTGCGCTCAATGAGCGCGGCGAACGGGTCACTGTGCCGCGTCTGCTGCTCGAAGACGCCGCGGCACAGGCTGAGTGGGAAACGGGAGCGGCATTGCGCCGCTCGATTGATGCCCGTCGCGGACGTTGTTGAGATGGAGAAGAACGATATAATGTCCGTAGTGCAGGCATGCCAACCGGAGGCGCCATGACACAGGTGTTCATCTCTCGGCATCCGCTGGTGCAGCACAAACTGACACTGCTGCGCCGTGCAACGACGGAACCGAAGAAGTTTCGTGAACTGGTGCGCGAACTCTCGCAATTCCTGCTGTACGAAGCCACACTCGATCTGCCGCTCGAGGAACACACGGTCGATACGCCGCTCGCGCCTTACCACGGTCATCAGATCGCCGAGCGCATCGGTCTGGTGCCGATTCTGCGCGCCGGGCTTGGCATGGTTGATCCCATCCTCGATCTCATTCCCACCGCGCATGTCTGGCATCTCGGTCTCTATCGCGACCACGCCACGCTCAAGCCGGTGACGTACTATAACAAACTGCCACCACAGGTGGATGTCGATCTCTGCCTGGTGCTCGATCCCATGCTCGCCACCGGCGGTTCGGCGGTCGCAGCCGTGACCGTTCTGAAAGAATGGGGCGCAAGCCGGATCAAGTTCCTCGGGCTGATCGCCGCGCCCGAAGGGGTACAGGCGCTCCAGCAGGCGCATCCTGATGTGCCCATCCACCTTGCGGCGCTCGATGACCACCTGAATGATCGCGGGTACATTGTACCAGGGCTGGGGGATGCGGGTGACCGCCTCTTCGGAACAGGATGATAGGGATGCAATCCGCAGTACATAGAGGCTTCAAAGCAATACCCTGCTCTTTGCATGCCGCTCGGCGACCGAATCTGCGGCTACAGGAAATGAGATCTGTCTGCGTGGGCTATAGCGGATCAATTTCGCAACCACCGCATCAGATCAAAACGTCGGCGACGCCGACTCATGAGGCATCATGTCACTTCTGACCGTTGTGGCACTCATAAGCGCCTTTCTACTCGCATTCATTGTGACGGTGCTTGCCGTTCCTCCGGTCATCCGCCTTTGTGAGCGGCGCGGATGGGTGCAGTATCCCGGCGGTCGTCGCATCCACGCGCGTCCTACCGGCAATGTCGGCGGTATTGCGATCTATGCCGGGTTTGTGACAGCGCTGCTGGCGACGTTCCTCTTCAGTGCGCTTGACCCGGCGCTGCATCGTTCTGAGTTTGAGGTGCTGCGCATCTGGTTGCTCTTGTGCGGCGGAACACTCATTTTTCTGGTGATGTGGCTCGATGATGTGGCGGAACTCCCCTGGTTCCCCAAGTTCGTTGCGCAGATAGGCGCCGCACTGATTGCAGTCGGTCCATACCTCTGGGATCAGCAGCGCTATCCAGATGCGCTGGGTTTGCTGACCGAGGCGCGCGGTATCCTGCTGACCGCCTTCAATCTGCCGTTCGTCGGGCAGGTCAGCCTGTGGGACGCCAGCCCATGGCTGGCAGTCGTGGCGACGGTTTTCTGGTTGGGGTGGATGGCGAATACGATTAACTGGTCGGACGGTCTCGACGGTCTGGCAGCAGGCGTATCACTGATTGCAGCGCTCATGCTGGCGTTCCACGCACTTAGGCTCGATCCACCGCAGATAACGATTGCACTCCTGCCGCTCGCACTCGCGGGAGCGTGCGCCGGGTTCCTGATCTTCAACCTGCCCCCGGCTCGCATCTTCATGGGCGATAGCGGCGCAGAGTTCCTCGGTTTTATGCTTGGCGTCTGCGCCATCATCGGCGGAGCGAAACTGGCAACCGTGCTGCTGGTGCTGGGTGTGCCAATTCTCGATGTTGCATGGTTGATCATCGCGCGCACCATCAGTGGAAAGCGCCCAACACGCGGTGGACGGGATCACCTGCATCATCGCCTGCTCGACAGCGGCATGTCGCCTCGCCAGGTCCTCGCACTCTACTGGGGGCTGAGCGCAGGGTTCGGATTACTTGGGATCGCCGATATCAGCCCCTATGCCAAGTTGATCGGTCTGGCGCTGTTGCTTCTGATCGGCGCCGGGTTGATCGCGTATGCTACCCGTCGGGTAGCTGTGCAACCATCACGGTGACCGTCAGCGTCGCTCGTACCGCCCCATCAACGTCGCGGTCGCCAGTACGTGACCGCGCATTGCTGCTTCGACCTGACGCCGGGTAGCACCGGCAGGCAGATTCAGCGACGGGATGTCGAGCGCCGAGAGACGGAAGAAATAGCGGTGTGCGCCCCTGCCACGCGGTGGGCATGGCCCGCCATAACCACGCTTGCCGAAATCGTTGCCGCCTGCCAACCCGATCCCCTGTTCCCCTTCTGCCAGTTCGGTGCGGTCGCCAGGGATATCGTACAAAACCCAGTGCGTAAATGTACCACCAGGTGCGTCTGGGTCATCCATGATCAGCACATAACTGGTGGCCGGCGGTGCACCTTCCCAGTGCAACGGCGGCGAACGGTCGGCGCCATCGCACGTATAATCGCGTGGAATAACGGCGCCTTCTGTGAACGATGTGCTTGTCAATACGAATGCCATCGTTTCACCTCCTTCAGAAGTTACTAAACCGCAGGCACAGAGAACAACTGCAACAATGGAGAGTGTGCCGAGAGCGCTTTGATGGCGTATCGTTCGGGTCGACATTTCTCTCAGCCGTTTCGTGTCTTGTTGGATCGTTCTGACTTCAACCTTCTCTTCTGCACTCTTGCGCGATACCCGCTATACCATTTCTTCTACTCGCCCAACCACGAACTTGAGGTATCGTCCTTCAGGGAAGTGCGCCGGAACCGGATGGTCGAGCGGTTGCCCGGCTTCGTGAATAATTCGTAGTCGCCGCTCGGCAAGCGCACCTGCCGCCGCCAACGCCTCACGGAACGCCTCCGGTCCCACCTGCGTGGTGCAACTTGCGGTTGCCAGCAGACCGCCGGGGGTCACACAGCGCATACCGAGCGCATTTAGTCGCGTATATGCGCGCTGTGCAGCATATCGGTTTTCTTTTCGCCGCGCAAAACCCGGCGGATCGAGAATGACCAGATCGAAGCGCTGCCCCGCAGCAGCGTACTGTTCCAACACCTCGAAGCAATCGGCGGTCTCGAAGCGATGCCGTCCATCGTCGAGGCCATTGAGCGCCAGATTGCGTGCAGTCGCTGCCGCCAGACCCTTCCCGCTATCGACGCTGATGACCTGGGTTGCGCCACCGCGCAGGGCATAGAGCGAAAATCCGCCGGTATAGGCAAAACAGTTCAGCACCGTGCGTCCCGCAGCAAGCTCTTCGACAAACCGCCGATTTTCACGCTGGTCGAGGAACAATCCGGTCTTCTGCGCAGTATGGAGCGCAACTGCAAAACGCATCCCATGCTCGACAACCACAATCTCACGTGGTGGCAGATCACCGTGCAATGGTCGTAGCCGCACATCGCCATCGCCTTCGTCGCCTGCATCTGCTGCTGAACGCGATCCCGCTACGGTACGGAGCGCCACACTGCGCACCGATGGATCGACCCTGAGCAGCATGCTCGCCACATCGTCAACAAGGGTGAGCGCACCGGCGGAGTACGCCTGGATCACCGCAACAGTATGGTAGCGATCAACAACAATACCGGGCAGACCATCTCCTTCGCCAAAGACCCAGCGATAGGCAGTGACGCCCGCAGCGCGCAACGGCTCGCGCAGGTTCCACGCGGCGGTCAAGCGTTCACGTAACCAGGCAGCATCGGGCAGGCGACGGGTTGAGAAGATCCGTAGCGCAATCGAGCCTTCCGCGTCCCACAGCGCATACCCGCGCCAGGAACCGCAGCGCACGATCGTCCAGGCGCCGGAAGGCAGACGCACATGGGGAGGAACGTGATCGCGATACACCCAGGGATGCCCCTGCGCCAGTCGCTCACGGAGCGATGTCGGTACAACGATCTCCATCAGCCGGGCCATAGCCGCGCCTCAAACCATACAAGTGTCGTTGTCACAACCTGGATGCTACTCCACAGTGTACCACGCGATGTCAGTCCGACAACCAGGCGCCTGAGCTGCGCCGATTGTGCATGATGGAACAGAGCGTATCCCAATGCGCATCCGAACGATTACTATGTACAGAAGTTGCAACGCAGCATCGCTTGCTGCGTATGTCGAGTATAGTATGGTATCATCGCCCGGTCATGAATAGTCCGATACGCAGGGAGAATGGACGATGTCTGCAATGCTCACGACGATTCTGTGCCTGATACTGCTGCTCGCGGTCATTGGCGTTGCCGGGTTTGTTGTGGCGTTGAAACTGGGTGTCATTGTGCAGCAGGCAGCCAAGCCGACACACCTGGATACGTCGAACTATACGCTCGATCAGGGGCGCGAAGTTCGCCCAGAAGAAGAGCGTCACGATTGAGAGCGGGACCGAACCATCGATGATCTGGCATCACCACAAAAGAAGCACGCTATCTTCTAGCAGAAAAGAAGATTGCTGCAGCGCTGACGCACCTCGCAACAACAACGCCGCGGAATTGTCGAATACGCGCTCAGCAAGCAGAACATGGCTTCCTGACGTGTAACGGAGAGAACCAGCACGGATGAATGGCGTTCTGAAAACGGCGTTTGTGGTGGGAATCGCCATTGCGGTCGAGACCCTTTTGCTTCGACGCCTGTTCAACGATGTGCCGTGGGGCGTCTTTCTTGGGGTGTTTCTGATTGCCAGCATCATACTTGTTGCGCTTCAGTATGTTGCATCGAGACGTCATTCGATGCGCCCCGCACGCCAGCGGCTGCGCCGGCCCCGGCAGGAATCTTCTCCTGAGATCTGGAGCGGGCTCGATCCCCCATCAGTTCCAACGACGTATCGTACAGACGGCGGAAATCACAATAGCGCTCCGCAAAACAAGCAGATGGCTGACTCTGCATTGCCCGACGAAGATGGTATAATAAACAAAGAGAATTCATAACTATTGGGGAATGCAGCGTTGAGCGCAGCCAACACGCTTCAGCAGATTGCCGACGAAGTGCGCGCATGCACCGCATGCCGGCTGCATCAGTCGGCAATGAGAGCCGTTCCAGGCGAAGGTCCAGCAGACGCGAAAATCATGTTTATCGGTGAAGCTCCTGGCTTTCATGAAGATCGCCAGGGCCGACCATTCGTCGGCGCTGCCGGGCAATTTCTCGAAGAGTTGCTCGGGCTCGCCGGTTTGCGTCGCAGCGAGGTATTTATTGCCAACGTCATCAAGCATCGTCCACCGGATAATCGTGACCCGCAACCGGACGAAATCGCCGCGTGCAGCCAGTTTCTCGACCGACAGATTGCAGCGCTGAACCCGCTGATCATCGTGACTCTTGGTCGCTTCTCGATGGCGCGCTGGTTTCCTGGCGAAAAAATCTCCCGCATTCATGGCCAGCCGCGATGGATCGACGGGCGCATGATCATTCCGATGATGCATCCTGCTGCGGCGCTCCATCAACCACAATATCGGGCGATGATCGAAGCTGATTTTCGCAGATTGCCGGAATTCATTGCACAGGCGGAGGCAAAGAGCGCTCAGGCTGATGCCACCTCCGACAAGCCGGATGAACCCGAAATTCAACAACTGTCGCTTTTCTGATTGCCCATGAAGACCTATCGGCTCTCTCCGCCCGCACGACGCAGCGCTATTGTGCTGCTGATTGGTGCGCTGATGGTATGGGTGTTCGCACTGTGGACGCTGCGCATCTCAGTTGCAACCAGCAGTGACCCCTCCGCTGGCTTTGTTCAGGCATTACGCGAGAACCTCGAGCGTGGGATGACCATTGGTCAGATCATCCCTGCCATGCTGATGGTCGTATTGCTGGTGGCAGCGCCGCTCGTGGCATGGAACATTCTCGAGGAGCTAGGCGCTCAGTATACGCTGACGGACGCCGGGTTGCGCTTTACATCGTTTGGCGTTGCGCTCACCTGCCCCTGGAGCAGCGTGGTTGGCGTGCGTCGCCGTGGTGACGATGCAGATGAGCCTCTCGATGAGGTGGCGCTGAGTGACGATCTATCGAGCCAGATCCGCAATCCGCTGGTGCGCTGGCTGCACCGGCAGGCATGCGGCGCCCGATGTCTGATCATCTATTCCGGTGTTGAAGATCGTGACGATCTGTTGCGCGAAATCTGCGCGCACGCCGGCTTGAATGACGCACAGCCGGCATTGTCAGTGGTATAACAGGCTGAGGGCGTCAGTCTGTGCAATAAGTCAGTTGAGAGCTGCTCCTGGAGCAGCCGGAAAAGAAAGGAGCGAGGCGGGAACAACCAAAGAGTTACCGTCTCATATGTGCTTATGGCAAAAAACAGATTACGTGCAATTCCGCTTGGCGGCGCCGGTGAAGTGGGCCGCAACATGTGGGTGTTGGAACAAAACGACGAGATTCTGGTGCTCGATTGTGGGGTCATGTTTCCGGAAGCCGATATGCTCGGCGTTGATCTGGTGCTGCCGGACATCACCTATTTGCGTGACCAGAAGGACAAAATCAAGGCCATCGTGCTGACCCACGGGCACGAAGACCACATTGGTGCTGTACCGTACCTCGTACCGGAACTCGATTTTCCACCAATCTACGGCACGGCGCTAACCCTGGGCATGCTCACAGGGAAACTCAAAGAGCATCGCCTGCTCGATCAGGTCAGGTTGATGAAGATGCAGGCGGGTGAACCGTTTACTGTCGGCGCCTTCTCAGTTGAACCGTTCAGCGTTGCGCATTCAATCCCGGACACGGTCGGTCTGGCTATCGAGACGCCGGTCGGTCTAGCTATTTACCTGACCGATTGGAAATTCGACCATACACCGGTCGATGGACGCCCAACCGATCTGGTCAAACTCTCGGAGTTGGGGCGGCGATCGCCGTTGTTGCTGATCACCGATTGCGTGCGCGTCGAGTCGAAGGGATATACGCCGAGTGAACAGGTCGTCGGCGAGGCGTTCGACTCGATCTTTGCGACTGCACCCGGACGGATCATCGTGGCAACCTTTGCGTCGAACGTGTCGCGTGTGCAACAGGTGATCGACTCGGCAGAAGCATATGGGCGTAAAGTCGTCGTCGCCGGGCGAAGCATGGAAAATACAACGCGCATCGCACTCGAACTCGGGTATCTGCGCGCACAACAGGGAACCCTCATTCGTCCACAGGAGGCGGCCGGTCTCGCCGATGATCAGGTGGCAGTCATCTGCACCGGCAGCCAGGGAGAGCCAATGTCGGCACTGGCGCGCATGGCGAACCGCGATTATCCGCACGTCAAGATCAAAGAAGGCGACACGGTTGTGGTGTCGGCAACCCCAATCCCCGGCAACGAGGTGTCGGTCAATCGGGTGATCAACAACCTGTTTCGCCTGGGGGCGGAAGTCATCTATGGCGGCAGCCCATCAGGGCTTGCCGTGCACGTCTCGGGTCACGCCGCGCAGGAAGAACTCAAGATGGTGCTTGCCCTCTTGCGCCCCGAGTTTGTCGTGCCATTCCACGGCGATTATCGCCATATGATGCTCTACCGAAAACTCGCGCTCAGCATGGGTGGACTGTTCTCCGAATCGAATGTGATCATTCCCGAAAATGGCGCTGTGATGGAATTCAGCCGCAATTATGCACGGACGACCGGTAAGGTTCCGGTTGGGTACGTGTATGTGGATGGAACAACGGTCGGCGATGTGGGGCAGGTAGTCGTGCGCGACCGACAGCTCCTGGCGCGCGACGGCATTCTCATGGTGGTCGTCAGCATCGACCGGACGACCGGCGAACTGGTTGCAGGACCGGACGTCGTCTCGCGCGGGTTCGTGTATATGCGGCAGTCGGATGACCTGATCGAGTCGACCAAGAATATCGTGCGGGATGCATTGTCGAAGCGCAATGGCAGCGGCAAGACCGAGATCGACAGCGCTTTCGTCAATCGCAAGATCAAGGACGTGGTCAGCGACTATCTCTACGGACAGACCCGCCGCCGACCTATGGTGTTGCCGGTTGTGATGGAAGTGTAGACAGGTTGGGGAATTACTCCGTTCCAAGACGGAGATTGTTATGCAACGGACCCGGTTCGTTCGCTTCTTCGCGCAACCGGACAAACAGGCGCTCACGAAGTTGCCGTAGTTTCTCCTGGTATGCCGGGCTACGGATCGGATCCGTCCACATAATCAGCGCGTCCTCGCCATTGTCGGTATAATAGCGAGGGCGCGTTCCGGCAGGACGAAAACCATACTTCAAGTACAACTGTTGCGCGACGATATTGCTGACGCGCACCTCCAGCGTCAGCACATCGGCATTCAGATCGAGCGCCTGATCGATCAACCCGTTGAGCAGCAGTTCCCCAATCCCGCGCCCACGATATGCGGGCGACACAGCAATTGTGGTGATATGCCCTTCATCGACGCTCAACCAGACGCCACCGTAGCCAACGATCGGAAAAGCGCGGTTCTGCGATGCGGGTTGTCCAAACAACGTCGGGATCAGATGGGCGAACAATCCGCGTCGGGAAGCCGGGCGCTCTGTGCGCGGCGGCGGGGGTGTCGACGAAGCGCGCGCGACGATATAGCGGCTCGTCGCAGGCGAACGCAATTCGTGGCGATAGGTGTTGGCTGACCAGAGCGTGCTGAAACTGGCGCGCTCGATCATCTGCACCTGCTCGATATCGTCCTCAGTCATTCGCTCGACGAAGTAGTACACCGCAGTCTCGTATCGTCTTATCGTTTCGGATCGAGCGGACGCGCGCTTGCCGGATTATTGGGATCGAGCAACAGTTGCGCCGGATAGGCGCCGTCTCTGCCGAAGTTTCCTCCTCCCTGGAAGAGACCTGTCACTTCGACGCGCCCCCAGACGAAGCTGGTGTTCGGTCCGACGTTCAATTCACCAGAAACAGCCGGCGGAAATCCTTCCATCCAGATCATCACACCGACCGGTCGCGGGCTGCTCCCATCTTCTTCCGTCGAAACCCCTTCGGCAAGCACATAGATCAGCGAATTCCAGAAATAGTATCCTTGCGTCGTGATCGTTTGACCGTTGTAGCGCTCCGGCGCAGCGACGAGGTCGAACAGGCTGACTTTGCCCTCGCCAAGAGGACGGTTTTCGATGCGATATTCCACACGACGGACCCGTTCGATCGGTTCGGCGGACGCAACAATAATCCGATGGCGGTAGGCGCCATCAGCGCCAAACGGGCCGCCGGTTTCGAAGCGTCCCTGCACGCGCACAAACCCGAAAATCGCATCACCGGGGCGATGCAGTTCCGTTGTTGCCTCCCGCGGGAACCCTTCGAGCCAGATCACCTCGCCGAGCGGTTGTGCATCCAGATCATTATCGAGAGTGCTGACGCCAAGCGCCAGCACCTGGCGTCCGTCCCGCTCCAGATAAGCGCCCGATACCGTAATATCCTTTCCGTTGAACTCTTGAGGACGATCAAGGAGGTCTGGAACGTAGAGGTCGGTGCTGGCGCCCGCGCACGCAGCCAGCACCGTACCTGCGATGAGCAGCAAAAGCAGCCAGACAATGCGCTGAATACGATTGACCATCGTTATCTCTCTGGCGTTTGCACGCACTTTTCCTGTT